>CAZTDK010000642.1:0-4247 GCA_964611965.1 uncultured Binatia bacterium (SeqCode)
TGCGAATAGGCGTTCCTCCGGAGTGCGGTGCGTGAACAATGGCCCAGAATACAATTTCAACGCACAAAATAGCCAACCACGTTATAATGAAAAGTCGCGGAACCCCGAGGGGAGCCTCAAGGCCTTTGTCGTGCGCTTGTTTCGCGCCGCCCCCGGTTAGCCAAGGCAACATTGAGGAGTCTTCAGAAAGGAGGTACTCATCCTTGAGAACTCCATTCCATTTATCTTCAAGGTTTCGAATAGAGCTTTGCGCAGCCTGAACCCCGCGCCATGAATAGTAGCTGATGGACGCGCCAAGGACTGGAAGAATACCAATCAAGAATTGGAGCAAAAAGACCTCCGGCCCGTGATGCCCTCCTTGGGCGAGCTTTTGGAGCGAGATTCCGTACGTCGCAAAGAGAAACCCCTGAATGTTGATGTTCCAGAGTACGCGATTATTGACTAGCGCATCTTCATGTTCGACGTAGGCTCTGAAGGCCGCGTAGTGCTTGAGAAGACGCGAGAGTATTCGTGGATTTAGCGGTGCCCGGATGCTCATGCGCGTCCCATTCCAAAAATCCCGGAGAAAGTCACGTCCTCGCTAAGTAGGAGGCGCACTCCGGACGATCCCCACGGACGGGCGCGTGGATCGCTCAAATCGCGATCCGTTCGATCTCGTCCAGCGTGATCTGGTCGTTGGTGCGGTCGTAGAGCTTTGTGGTGCGTGGCGACTCGTGCGCCGCGATCTGCTGCGCATGTTCGAGCGTGCCACCGTTCTCAAGGTAGGCAGTGATGCCGGTCGCGCGAAAGCTATGGCAACACACGGCCGTCGAGAGGCTCGCATCGGCCGCACGGCGCTGGATCATGCGGAAGACGTCGATGCGGGTCATGGCGTCGCGGGTGAGCGCGCGCGTCTTACCGCGGGTGGTTCGAAAGAGGGGACCGTTCTTCTCATCGCCGATGCCGGCGGCGGTGATGTACGCGTCGAGGTACTCCTCGGCTTTGTGGTGCGCGGGTACTTCGTGCCGCTTGCCGCCTTTTTCATGCAGACGAAGCCAGGCCCGGCGGCCCTGGCTGTAGTAGTCCTTGACCTTCATGCCCGCAACGGCTCCCACGCGGCCGAAGCTATAGACCATGACGCCGATCAAAGCGCGGTCGCGAAGACCCACGACGGTTGTTGTGTCGATGCTGGCGATGAGTTGGCGGGTTTCCTCGACGGAGAGCACCGGCGTCTTGCCCCGTCGGACGATGTACTTTGGTCCGCGGACAGCGCTGGCCGGGTTGTGAGGAATGAGCTGGCCGGTGACAAGCCAGTCAAAGAGCATGCGGATTGCGGCAAGATGCTGCTTCACCGTGGGCGCGGCCCGCGTGGCGGTGAGTTGCTCGATGTAGGTAGCCACCATCAGCGGCTCGATCGTTTCAAGATCGCGGATGCCGTGGGTCTCGCACCAGGTGAAGAAATCGCGCGAAGCGCGTGCGTACGCGGCGCGCGTGTTCGGGTTGCGGATGGTGGCGGTGAAGAACTCGAGGAAGCGGCGCCGGGCCTGGTCGCCGGCGGCGACGATGATGGCCGGAACGCCGGTGGACTCGGTGCGGAGGGTCCTGGACCCGGCACGGGCGATCTCGGTGGTCATCGAGGTGTCCCCTTGGGGTGGTTAGAGTAACATAAAGGTACTTATGTTACGCTGTAAAGCTCAAAAACAGAGAACCGATCGATGTCTCTTGGGTTTGCCTCTTCACTTTGTATGCGCCACGTGAGGGCCGCTCCCTCGGCGCCGGCCGACTTACTGGAGTCGCTTTGCGCAGACATCGACGTGAACGTTGCAGCCTGGACCTGGCGCTCCCGCTGGGCCGCAGTATAGATGCATACCAAACGTGAAACGGCCCGGCTGCGGAAGTCCACCAACGATTGGACCAAGAGTTTGGCCGAACCTAATTGGTTTCAAGACCGCCCAATAGTAACTTCCGTCCGGACGTACCTCCAAGCCTTTGGGAATATCTGAAGGCTTGAGATCTCCACAATTGTTATTGCCGCCACCGAAGCAAGTCATTTCCCTTTGCTGGTAGCTCGTGTCCAGTTTGAAGCCCTCTGGAAAGACTACCTGGTCATCCCCGTGATACGCCTGTCCTCCCTGGGGAGCTTCACCGTAGAGCCGCCCAATGCATTCGAAGCCGGTCGGGCAGGGGTTTCCGGGGCACTTCACTACCTCCGCATAGGCATGCGGGAAAGCATGCAATGGTACAAAACAATAAATAAACACGACGTTTCATAATCCACTCCTTCCTTTGTGGCATGAGGCCATTGTTATTTTCGGCTTACGCTCCCGTGCGGGCTGTTCGTCCCTTATGCGTTTGTCGCTTTCGGGTGTGCCCTCTGCTCGTCGATGCCGATCTGTGATTTCCGCTGAGTACCAAAATAACACCGCCGGCTGCTGACAAAGACGCAGCTGTGAACAGGCCGATAAGAAGAGGCTGCCAGAATGGTTGGTAACTGACTCCAATCATATCCGCATCCGTTTTTGACCAGCTACCATATCGATGATTGTCCCAATCAAAGCCGGCGCACGGACTCCAAGGGGAGTACAAGGAGATCAGTTGTTTGTGCTGTCCTGCGCAGTTGAGCCAGGCTTGGCCGCGATCGAAGCGAACCCACAGAAAACCGCTCATGTAGAAGGGCCAGGCAATTGCCAATAGCAGAACAAGTATGGCCCAAACCTTTCGAAATTCAGGCTCAATATCTTTGTCGGTCATCTTGAGCTTGGCTATGTTGAGGTCAGCGGGAACGCAATTTTCCCAACGCTTCTCGCGTTGCCGAGCCTTCCGCACGATAATGTACAAGAGACCCATCTCTACGGCGCTCATAAAACTGCAAATCGATAGCGCAAAGACCGGCAGAACCTCGAGTCGTTTGTCGGGAAGGAAAAAATGGAGAGTGACGTTGTTCTTCTGCAGCGCCAGCAGAACATTCAGAAGAAAGCCGCCGTTGAATACGACGATCGCGCCCCACAATTTGCGCATTGTAGTGCTTCCGTGTCGTAGCCCCGTCCAGCGAAAGATCTATCCCCTACTTACCGTTAGGCTCGTCGGGACAGCGGCTCACGCCGTGGTACTCGCAGCCCTGATAGGGTGAACTTCCAGGAGGCACGCCGAGGGTGTTTAGCAATCCTGGAAAATCCTTCGGCCCGGCCAGTGCCCGTGCACAGCAGCACACCATGCTGCTGCCTGTGATATCTCCTTTGAGCTGCTTCTGTGCGTTTCCGTCTTGAGGGTTGCAGAGGAAGGAGGCTAGCGACAAGAGCGTGTCTTGTAGCCGTTTGTCACTGTTGCACTTGTTCTCTGCCAATTGGCTAAGCAGCTCAGTAAGCCCTTCTTCGGAGACGCCAGCGCCGGTCTCAAGTCTTCTCGCAGCGCCAGAGGAAACTGTTGGGCTCTTGCGCCACATGTCGGCGCCGGTTCGAAACTGGACGAACGACACTGCTAGCTTCGTCACTCGCTCAGCTTGCTGGCACTTGTATCTTGCGGGTAACGCTGAGGCTCTCTGAATTCTCTCATCGGCTGGAATGGATTGGTCGTCAGACAAGGTTCGCAAGGCGTGTCCCAGATCCACCGTCGCGTCGCCCCTTGCAGCCAGTGGGCCTACAGTGAATCCGACGGAAACGAGGGCGGCATATGCGAGCACGCTCGCAATTCCTTCGATCATCGACTCGGTCCGCTGGTTAACCATCTCGACGCACTCAGGTTCCCTTCTGTCAGATCTGCATTGTCAATGCAATGATCTATTCCTTTGGGGCTGCCGGGTCCTGGCGGATGATCATAGGCCCGACTACGAGCTGCCAGTTTCGGTGCCCATCCTGGTTGCCACAAACTTACCTTTGGCGAATTGCATGGCATCGTCATCGAAGATGGAGACAGCAAGGACGACATAGATATGGGAATATAAATTCATACCTCAACCTGTGCGTGGTGGATCGGCTAGTGGCCATGAAGAGCGAGAGCTCCAATCGGTAGCAGCCTATAACTGCCGCGGCTAGCGAGTCACACAGGACGGTGCAAATGGAACGATAAGCAACACCGAGGATTGGGATCACCAAGACGATGGTTGCCGGCGAACGCAGTAGGCGCAACCGTGTGAACCGGCGGCGGACGATCTCGATCAATCGGGCTTTGCTTCCCATTGATAGTCCCATTGCAACAACGCATTGACGCATTGACTTCAGAAGGGTCTGACGAGACTAGAGGCTCTGCTGCCCAGAGCTGCTTATGGCATT
>CAZTDK010000643.1:0-4234 GCA_964611965.1 uncultured Binatia bacterium (SeqCode)
GCCAGTAACCGCAGGGACCAGAGCGTGGGCTGCTATCCACAGATTCACGCCGATCTATGCAGATGAGACCTTGCCATCAGCCATCTGCGTTAATCTGCAAACATCTGCGGATCACTTCGCCGCCGGCGCACCCGCGACGGGACGATCGGCGGCGATGTACCACGTGCCCTTCCGTTTGACCCAGATGTCGACGTAGTGTCCCTGGAGCGCCGGCCGGACTTGTCCCTGTGCATCGCGGGCGCCGGTCACCTCGTAGGAGGCGTCGGCGACCGCGACGTCGGGGGTGATGAAGCGAATGCCGGTGACCGTCTGTTGCGAGCGGGTATCTTTTAGATCGCCGGCGAAGCGCTGCTCGAAGTCCTTCCAGATGGCCGTCCGCCCCGCCACGACGCGTCCGTTCGGCTCGACGTGATCCGCGTCGTCGGTCCACACCATCGCCAGTTGGGCACTATTGCCCTTGTTCCAGGCGGCATCGTACTCCGTGTACAGCTCCCGAATCGCCGCCGCATCGTCCTTTTGGGCCGCCGCATCTTCGGCGCGCACCGTGGCTGCCATGCAGATCATTGCCGCAAACACCCAGATCATTTTCATCATCACATCCCTCGTCGTCTGAAGACTGACAAATGCAAGGTCTCGTCTGGCCCGAGGGTGTATCATGCGGACGGAGATCTCACCACGAAGGACACGAAGATCACGAATGGAGGAATTGAAGAGTCCTTTCTGGGGATTCCTCTCTCCCTTCGTGAGCTTCGCGCTCTTCGTGGTTTCACTCCTCCGCGCTCATTGGCCCCCGGTGCGCAAGGACGCGGCGGCGTTGCATCAGCAACATGCACTTCATGCAGGTCTCCTCCTGCCGCTGTTGATCGCCTCGGGCTCCGTTTCTCCCTCAAAATAGGCCATGGAGAAAGATGGCGGAGCCCTCCACCGGGCATCATCATCGCTGACCGCTCCGAACGCAGTGCCGGTAGAAGGCATCAGCGGCGGGTGAAACACAGTGACCAGTGACGAGTGATGAGTGACGAGCAAAAGGAGATTCCGATCTTGCTTGTCACTCGTCACTGGTCACTCGCCAC
Organism: uncultured Binatia bacterium (SeqCode); assembly: GCA_964611965.1. Taxonomy (GTDB): domain Bacteria; phylum Desulfobacterota; class Binatia; order HRBIN30; family HRBIN30; genus CAZTDK01. Next base: position 1,074 of record CAZTDK010000643.1, read on the forward strand.
TGGTCATTGCAACCGCTAGTTTACCCCAATCGCTTGACCGCCAAACCACAAAGCCTGTAAGTCGATGCGTACCGTGGCGCCACCCCGCGTTGGCGCCGCGTCATTGTGAGGACGATGTCGTCGGATAGGCATATCGCCATTGCCGAGACCGCGGCGGAGAAGCAGGCGGTCTACCGCTTCCGCTACAAGGTCTACGTCGAGGAGATGGGGCGCTATCGGAGCACTGCCGATCATCAGCAACGTGTTCTGGTTGAACCGTGCGATGCGCACAGCCGGATCTTTTATGCCACCGAGGACAGCGAGGTGGTGGCGACGACGCGTCTTACCTGGGGTGGTGATGCGCCTTTGCCGACGCGCATGATCGCGCAGTACGATCTGCTCCCGTTTCTCGCCGAGTTGCCCGCAACGGCGCTCGCGGTGGGCGAGCGTGGCATGGTTGTGCCGCGCCTGCGCGGCAGCGATCTCTTCTTGCGGCTGCTGGGTGCTTCGCTGCGCTTCGTCAATGAGCAGCGCATTCAACTCTGGTTCGGCGACTGCGAACCCCACTTGTTGAATCTCTATCTCGGCCTCGGCTTCCGGACCTACTCCAAGAAGAACGTCAACAGCGCCGAGGCCGGTTATCTCATCCCCATCGTCTTCGTGCCGGAGGACCTCGCCTATCTACGCTACCTCCACTCGCCGTTGCTCGCGTATCTGCGGGACTTCGGCGCCGAGGCCCGAATTCCGGCGTGCATTGTGCGCATCACGGCTGCAGGCAGCGCGGTGATGAGTCGTCGCTTGGTGGCGTCGGCGGCCTACTGGGGCGAGGTGCACGGCGCGCTCAGCGAGATCGAGGGAACCCGCCTCTCGGCGCTGGACGGGTTCACGGAGGCGGACGCGGCGCGCTGTTTGGAAAAAAGCACGATCATCGAGTGCCGCGCCGGCGACCATCTGCTCAAGAAGGGCGGCGTTGCCCGCAATTTGTTTGTCGTCCTCGACGGCACCCTCGAGGTGCGCGACGGCGAGACCCCGGTGGCGGTGCTCCGTCCGGGCGACGTCTTCGGCGAGACGGCCTTCCTCCTGGAGCGGCCGCGCTCAAAAGACGTCTACGCGGCGACCGATGGCGTGCGCGTGCTCAGTCTCAGCGAAGCCACGGTGCGCGAGTTGATCAAAAGCGACCCGACGATCGCCGCGCACCTGCTGCTCAATATTTCGAAGATGTTGTGCTTCCGGCTGCTCAAGGCGCAGTAGCGCTGCGGGCGGCGTCCTTTCTATGGGCCGCTCCCCCCTTCGAGGAGCCTCAGGACAGGATTGGTCGCTGCGGAGTGCCACGTCCGTACCGCTGCGGGCTCCGGATGGTACAGGGGGACGATGCGGAAAGAGTTTGTATGAGAGCTGCGCATCGAGCTAGTCGGACTTCGCCTCGAACTGCGCCGCGGTGTTCACGGTCGGCGTCGAGAAGGTTGCGCCCCAGCAGGCGCCGGACGAGGTCTTGAGCTGTGCGACGACGCTCGGATTCTGCAGCAAAGGGAGCGGCGCGAATGCCGGGCTGTTCCTCGCCTGCACCCGCACTCTGGCGTTCAGCGGGATGGTCCCGGCGGTGAGCGACACGTGAGTGATGCCGTCGGGTGCCCCGGTCCGGCTTCGGAACGTCCACCCCATCGCTCGGGCTGTCCAAACTCCGCCACTGCTGACTGACGGCGAGCCCGTCAGGGCGAGCGTATACGTGTCGGGCCCGGTCTGGTCATAGATGCACAGCTGGAGCACCTCGTCACCGGTCGGGTCACCGAACGCCGCGAGCGGCACCACCGTTCCCTTGCCCCAGCGGAACTGTGCCGAATTCCTGCCCGCCAGCGTTCGCATGAGCAACGATGCGCCCATCGTCACATCCGGCGGCGTACACGCGGGCGACGGAGCAATCGGATGTATGCAACTGCCTGCCGCATCACACAGATCCGACGTGCACAGGCTGCCATCATCCGCACAGGTTGTCCCCGCCGGCTGAAACGCACAGGTGACGCTGCAACAATCGCCGGGCATGCCGTTGGCCGCGCCGTCGTCGCATTGCTCGCCCGGATCGAGGTTTCCGTCACCGCAGACCGCTGCCGGGATCGATGCCGTGTAGGTGAATTTGTCCGCGGCGGTCCTGGCGCTCGTGCCACCGATGGTCTCAACCGTAACGTGAACCGTGTCGGTCGCCTCTCCGGCAGGTGACACCGCCGTGATCGACGAATCGTCGTTTACCGTGAATCCGGCCGGGCTTTCCCCGAAGTTGACGCCGCTGACCTCGATGAAGTTGGCGCCTGTGATCGTGACCAGGGTCCCACCGTCGACAGTCCCGCTGTCCGGGCTGAGGCCCGACACTGCCGGGGCAGCGATGAATGTGAATTGATCCGCTGCGCTCGCCGCGCTCGTACCGCCCGCTGTCGTGACCGTGACGTCAACCGTGCCCGCGCTCGTCGCCGGTGATACCGCAGTGATCGACGTGTCCCCACTGACTGCGAAGCTCGGCGCGGGAGTGGCGCCGAAGGTGACCGCCGTGGCCCCGGTGAAGCCTGTCCCGGTGATGGTCACGTTCGTGCCACCTACGGTTGGACCAGATGTCACGGACACAGTCGTGACCCTCGGCGGGGAAACGAAGTCGGTCGAGAGGACGAGATAGGCGCGATACGAGCAAGAGGTGGTATTGCCGACCGCGCAGTTGGCGGGAGTCACGTTGACGGCGTTCAACTGGTTGTAAACCTCGTTGCCGAACGCATCGATGGCGGAGAAGGTCGGGTCAACATTTGTCGGCGCACCCGCAAGTACCTCGAAAGCGACCACGGCTCCGGTGTAATCCCACATGACACCGACCCATGCGGAGTAGGTGGTGGTGTGATACCCGCCGCCTCTCCCACTCCCGCCGCAGCGCGTCTGCAGGTAGATGTCGCCAATGGGATAGCCGTTGGTCGCGTCGAATCCCGTCGCCAACGCCTGCTCCTGGATACCGCCACACGAGTGACCGAGAACGGAGAACGCTGTCGATTGCGGCAGCAAGAGCGACGTCGGCGACGCGCCCAAGGCGGCGCTGTCGGCACCCACCGCCGTAAAGAACACTGTCGCCATCGCGATCGCCACGACCATCACCTTACGGGCCATTGCTCCCTCCTTGCGGTACGCCAAGTGCCCAGAACATCCTGGGC
>CAZTDK010000644.1:0-4216 GCA_964611965.1 uncultured Binatia bacterium (SeqCode)
GTTCGCGAAGCTGGTGAGCGAGCTCACGTTGACCGGAACGAGGTTGTCGTTGACGCCCGCCGTGTCGCCGGTACTCGTGTAACCGGTCGGGTCGGTCTCGACGACAACGTAGTGGCCAATGTTCAAGCTGATGAAGTCGTAGCTGCCGCTGCTGTCGGTGGTGGCGACGGCGACGACCGTACCGTCCGCCGGATTGCCGTCACCGTTCGGGTCGGTGTACAGACGCACCGTCACGCCCGAGAGACCGGCCTCGCCGCCGTCGAGCGCCCCGTTTGCGTTGGCGTCGTTGTACACCGCGCCGCTGATGTCCGCCGCCTGCGTCAGCACCGTGGCCGAAGACGAATCCGGCGGCACGGGATCGCTGTTCGCATCCGTCGCGTACGATACGTCCGCGGTATTCATCGCGGGGTTGCATGCGCCGATGACGGTGAAATTCGCCGCAATCAACTTGCTCGCGCCGGTGCCCAACGGGCCGAGGTTGTTCCAAAGCACAAGACCGCTGCCCACGGCGTCAGCCGCGGGCGAGCCACCGCTGTACGACAGACACGTATTGAAGCTGTCGCTCAGTGGCAGCGTGGTGATGATCGTCGACCCCGTGTTCTGCACGGTCATCTGGAACGTCACGGTGGAGCCGATCGGCGCCTGTGCCGGCGGACTCGGAGGGGCCGGGCTCGTGAGCACCTTGCTCACCGAGAGTTGCGGGTTGGTGACGTTGACCGTTGCCGTTGCCGGTCCGGCGGAGGCCGTGCCCGACACGCTCGCGCTGTTCGTGCCTGGCGAGCAGGCGACCGAGCTCGATCCGGTGAAGGCGACGTGCAGTGTCGTGCTCGCTCCGACCGACAATGGCCCGACGTTGGTCCACGTGATGGTGCTCGAGGTGGATGACGATGCTGCCGGAGTGGTGCCGGCCGCATTGAACGTCAGGCACGACGGGTAAGTATCGACCACCTGCACCGTGGCCAGACTGGTGTTGCCGGTGTTGGTCACGACCAGGTCGAACTGCACCGCGTCATTGCGGTGGGCTCTGCCGCTTGACGGGGTCACCAGTGTCTTGGTGATTGCCACCGCGGCGACCGTGTTGGGAATCGTCGCCGTGGCACTGGTGTGGTCAGTCGGATCGTTCGGATCGCTATAGTTGACCGTGAGAATCGCACCCAGGGCGCCACCCAGCGTGCTGTTTGCGGGATTGTTGTCCGAAGTGTTGTGCGGGACACAACCGGTGAAGATTCCTGAGTGCACCGCCGTTTCCGTCAGTGTGATGGTGTAGGAATCCGCTGGGTTCGAGCTGGTGATCACTGCGGTGACCGTGTCGATCCCGGCGCTCGTATCTTGATCGAGGTCGGTGACGCGCACGCACACCTGCTCCGCGCCGCCGTACGACGGGGTGCTGGCTCCGCTGTTTCCGGTGGTGAACTCGGTGACGCTCGGTGTCCCCAGGTCCTGGAAGGTCAGCGGAAACTGGGCGCCGCGGGTGGCCGTGATCGTGCCTTCATAGCCCTCGTTGGCGATGACCGAGAGCTGATACGATCCCGGCGTCGCCGGAGTATCCCACTCATACTCAAAGGTCTTCGTATTGGTTCCCGTGGCGACGACCGAAGGCGTCACCGTCGATGCGACGTTGTTGGGATCGGTGATGGTAAGACTGAGACTGGTGATGTCCGCCGGACCGAATGGGTCGCTGACGACGGCACGCACGTAGACATGTTGCCCGTTGTTGCCTCCGGTGATCAGAGTGCCGCCCGGAGAGGGCGAGTCGTACACACCGAGTGAATCGACATTGATGACCGTCGTAGTGGGTAGTGAGATCTGCGACGGTTTCGAGTTGCTGTCGTACTGGATCGTGAACGCGACGCCGGCTTGAGCTGTGGTCACCAGGAGGGACGCGACGTCGGATGTGCCGAGGCTCACCGCGCCGGTGAGGTTTCCGGACCAGGTCAGTTGTGGACCGCCGCAGGTTGTGCCCGACGCATTGTAGGTCGCACCCGACAGCGTCAGCGAAGGGAATGCCGAGCCATTTTTCTTGAGCGCCGCGCTGATCGACGGCGAGCCGGGCATCGCCCCGCCGGTAACGGCAATGCAGGTCGTGACGCTGACCGCACCGCCGCTCGGCAGGCTCAGCGTACCGGCCATTACCGGTGTCTGGGTGAACGTGGCGCTGGTGTTCCCCAGGCTCGCCACCGTCACCGTCACGTCATCAACGAAGGTCTGTTCTCCCGGGCTTCCGGTGTCGCTGGCCAGGTGGGCGAAGCGTATCCGGGCATTCGCTGTGAGGTCACCTGCTGGAATGGTGTAGGACTTGTTTTGCCCGCCGGCTCCGGCGGCCTCGACCGTATCGAGGGTGATCACGGGACTGATGGTGCTGTAGGTCGTTCCATCGCCCGACGCTTCAACGGTAAAGGTGTCGTTGTTTTCGTGGCCACCAGAGGCCCGGATGTGGAACGTGAGCGTGGCACTCGTAGCGCCACTGAGGTTCAAGCCGCGGTCGATGTCTTGCGTCGCATTCCGGGCGTGGAACTGCAATTCTCCGGAAATGATCTGGATGTCGCCAGCTGTCGGGCTCGTCGCGGCTCCATCATTGGTCTCAACCCAGCTTCCCGACCAGGTCAACGTGCCATCGTTGTTGGAATACGACGCCGAGCCGAAGTGGTCGAGATAGGTGCCGGAGCTACCGCTGGTGCTGAGCGCGGCACTCGCGGAGGCGATCGTATCCAGTGGCGTGAAGTGCACAGGATCGACGCGAGTCAGCGATCCGGTCGTGTCGTTGTCGACTCCGTCACTTCGCAGATAGAGCTGCTTCGTCAGGCTTGGCATCGGGATGGACGCATCCGGTGTGCTGGCGCAGCTGTCGCCGTTGATGCTGTCGCTATGCGTGGCATGAAAGGAATTTCCGATGAGCGCATAGAGCGTCCCGTCTTGTGCCGCCTGGCCGGTCGTCTGCGACAGCGGCAGGCTCGTGGTATTGCGAAAGATGCCGCTGTTGACGCTCGTCTCGGTCAAGCTCAGGGTCTGTGAGTCTCCGGTCGTCGCATCGGTCACGAGAACCGTGATCGGTCCCAAGCCCTTGGTGTCATTGTCGGTGACGGTGACATAGACGAGCCCGTTCGCTGCATACGTCGTCACCGGGCTTCCCGAGCTGTCGGTAAACGACAAGGTGCAAATCGTCCCGTTCGTCGGCACGCTGTTGCTGTCGGTGAGCACGTCGCCGCCGCCGCTCACCGTGGCGGTGTTGACGACGCTGCCGGCGGCGGTCACGGTGGCGCTGTATTGAAACTGTGCGAACCCGCCGGGATTGATGATCGGAATCGTGTAGCCGGGGCTGTCCAGCGGGAAGCCGTTGCCGTCGTCTGGAATCGGGTTTCCATTGAGCGTGGTGGAATTCGGGACATAGACCAACGGTGCGGGTGGCGCATCGATGACCACCAGGTTACCCAGCACGAGCACGCCGGCGTTGTTGATCTTGATCGTGTACTCGATGACGTCGCCGATGTTGGCGAAGCCGATCGGTGGCGTGTCGGTGGTGATCCTCGATGTCTTGGTCAAGATCGCAACTGGGAAGGGCCGCACGGTCGTTCCCATGTCGAGAAACGGATTCCCGGCGCCGGCGGTAGCCGGATCTTCGCCCCACGCGGCGGTGATCAAGGTCCCGTTGAGGGTGTAGAGCTTCATGCCGGTTTGGTCCTTGTCCGGGTCGAAGACGCGGACAGAATCGAGTGCCGCCAGATTCAGTGCGACGTCGTACTTGTGCCCTCGCGGGTCCGTTTGCGAGCCGGTCGCCGGGTTGCCGTCGTAGTCGACGTACACCGTCGTCGGGTTCACCGCCGTCACCCACACCGGGCTGCCGTTCACCGAGAGATCACCGCTGCCGGGGCCCCAACCCACGACCGCCTGGGTGGTCAGGAATGTTTCGGGCACGAGCGCAAAACCCCAGTCGTGCACGTTGTTCGATGTCGGGCTGGCCGCGACCGCGGCGTAGGCAAAGAACGGGCTGCCACTGCTGTAGAAGTGCCCGCCGGAGCCGGCCGGCATCAAGAACTGAAACGCTGTGCCCGCAGACACGGAGAAGCTCCCCGTTCCCGATTTGGTCGCGTAGTTGATCGTCAACGCCGATGCGTTGGGGTTGAACAGGAAAATAAACGTTTGCCCATCCGTGGCGCTCGACGTGGTCCCGACGGGCGTGTAGTAGCTGCTGCCCCATTGGGTCGTTGGTGCGATGGTG
>CAZTDK010000645.1:0-4209 GCA_964611965.1 uncultured Binatia bacterium (SeqCode)
GTCCTCGCGCGCGGCGTGCGCGGTCAGAGCGATGACCGGAATGTGCTTGAGGGCGGCGGATTCCTTGATGTGGCTCAGCACCTCGAAACCATCCAATCCCGGCATCGAGATGTCGAGCAGCACCAAACCAGGATGTGGCCGCTTTCCCGCCTCGGCTTCCGTGAGCCACTGCCAGCCCTCGGCGCCATCGCGGGCGCGCGCAAAGCCATTGCGCAGTCCCGCCCCATGCAGGCTCTCTTCCACCAGGAGGGCATGGCCGTCGTCATCGTCGATCAACCAGATTTCAATCGGCTGTTCAGTCGGCATGGGCGGCATACTCCTCTCGCAACGCATGGGTTGCGGGTTCCGCGGTGGCACGCTCCGCGGGCAATGGCATCTGGGGACTCTGCGGCAGGGTAAAGGAGAAGGTGCTGCCCTCGCCGAGGATCGACTCGACCCAGATGCGCCCGCCGTGCCGGTTGATGATGGCCCGCACTGTGGCCAGACCCACGCCCTCGCCCGGGGAGCCGTTCGCGGCCGCTCGGGCGAACAGCCGAAACACCTTCTCCTGGTCTTTCGGCGCGATCCCCGGCCCGCTGTCGCGTACGTTGAAGCGATAGCGATCGCCGTGTGTGTCGCAGGTGATCCGAATCTCCTTGCGCGCCCGCGTGCCCATATACTTGATGGCGTTGTCGACGAGGTTGGTGAACACCTGGTTGAGCTGCACGGGATCGGCATAGACGCGCGGCAGCGCACCGACCGACACCTCGACGCCGCCGGCGTCGATCTGGAACCGGCAGGCATCGATCACGTCACGCACCGTCGCGGCGCTGTCGGTCCATTCGTGGTGGCCCGGCCGCGTCGTCAGCCGGGCAATGTCGAGCAGCCGCGAGATGAGCTGATCGATCTTCGTGGTGCCCGCATTGACGAACTGCAGCGACTGCGTCATGCGGTCGAGCCGCTTGAGGAGCGCGGCCGCCGTGGGCACCTCCTGGATCCCAGTCTGCAGGCCGGCCATATCCGTTTGCAGGCGCTTGCCGAACCCTTGGATGTTGATCAGCGGGGCACGCAGATCGTGCGACAGGACGTACAAGAAATCGTCCGTCTCCCGTTGTCGTTCCTGGAGATCCTCGTTGGCGATCTCCAGCCGCGCGGCCATCTTCTCGAGATGCTGAATCAAGCGGGTCTTTTCCCTGGATGCGCCGCGCAATGCGCGCCGCGCGGTGAATTCGCGCCGCCGGGCTCGTTCGCCAAGCGTGCTGATGAGCACGCCGATGAGCCCGGTGACGAGGATGGCCGACACCTGGGTCTCGAACGCGACCAGATTGCGCACGCCGCTCAGAAGCCCGGCGGCGAGAAACATCGCCGTGAGGCTGCTGACGAGACCCATGATCTGCGCGGTCGTCCATGGCAGCAAGGCGCTCGCGGTAAGGATCAGAATCGCCATGCTGACGTAGTGCGGTGTATCGGCCGTTCCGGTGCGGTAGATCGGGATGCCAGCGACTGCCAGCCCGCTCTGTAAGATCAAGATGGCGGCGAGCCCAGCCGGGTGGTGGCGTCCCAGGCGACTGCGGAGCCATAGCAGCAGCGCTGCGCTGACGGCGCAGGAGGCCAGGCGCACGCTCATCAGCGATGCAAAGTAGGACCGATATTGGAAGTAATCGGCGAGGCCGAACACCGGAACGAGGACTATGCCCAACACGGCCGCGATGGTGGCGCGCCGACGCAGCAAATGCCGCCGCTCGGCTTCATAGACTCTGGACGTAGCTGCCACGTGCAGTCTTCCCCGACATAGCAGAACGCAAGCCTCATGCCGGAGGCATTGCGTCTATGGACGAAGGCACGACGATCACGTTCTGGGGCGTTCGACAACCTCCTGTGCAGCATTCGTCGCTTTTCCGACGCCGAGCATCCGGCAGGGGAATCATCTCGGCGGTCTCATTCCGCGGTTGTGTTTCCTCACGCAACGTGGCACTAGAACCCGCGTACTGTCGCAAGCCGGTCGCCGGCTTGGGCACATCAACAATTCGGGGCGTGGCGCAGACTGGTAGCGCACTCGCTTGGGGTGCGAGTGGTCGTGGGTTCAAATCCCGCCGCCCCGATTCTTCCATTTGCGTGACGAGGACGGGCGATGGCGTTCCCCAATGGGACAGCAACTTCTCACGCAGAGCCGCAGAGGCGCTGAGATGAGGCCGCAGATAGGGCTCCAAGATGTACTCGTTCAAGTTCCAAAATCAATGTGAGTGAGACGGGCCATTGGGGGCGTGGGGAGCGGAACGATAGTCTCTCTGCATTCTCTGCGGCTCTGCGTGAGGTTCTCCTTAGCCGCAGCCGACTCGCAAGTTTGCCTCCGCGGTGGTAGCCTGCCTCGGTGTCCATCCTACTGAGCAATGACGACGGCATCACGTCCGATGGGCTCATGGCGCTGCGTGAGGCGCTGGCTGATTTGGACGAGATCTGGGTAGTTGCCCCGGACCGGGATCAGAGCGCGGTCAGCCACGCGCTGACCTTGCAACGGCCCCTGCGCATCGAACCCATGGGGACCCGTGCGTTTGCGGTCGACGGAACGCCGACGGACTGTGTCAACCTGGCCATCAATGGCATCCTGCGCCAACGGCCGCGCCTGGTCGTCGCCGGCATCAACCGTGGTGCCAATCTCGGTGACGACATCACCTACTCCGGCACGGTGTCTGCCGCCATGGAAGCGACCCTGTTGGGTGTCCCCGGAATTGCGGTCTCGCTGGTGGCGCGCGACCGCTTCGATTTCCGGGCGGCCGCGGCATTCACCCGCCGCCTGGCCATCGCGCTGCTGCACGACCGGTTGCCGCCGGATACGCTGCTCAACGTGAACGTACCCGATGGGCCTGCCGATCAGATCAAGGGCTTCGCGCTTACGCATCAGGGCAAGCGCCGGTACAGCGATGCGATTGTCGAAAAAATCGATCCACGCGGCAAGAAGTATTACTGGATCGGCGGCGGCGAGGCCGACTTCGTCGCCGCCGAGGGGACAGATTTCAGCGCCGTGCACAGTGGGTTGATCTCGGTTACGCCGTTGCATCTCGACCTGACCAACTACGCTTCGCTGCGCGCCCTCGAGCGTCTCAAGGTGCCGTGGCCATGAGCTTCGAAGCGGCACGGGAGCAGATGGTCGAGGATCAGTTGTGTGCCCGCGGCATTACCGACGCCCGCGTGCTCGCCGCCATGCGCTCGGTTCCGCGGCATCTCTTCGTCGACGCCTCGATGCGCCAGCGGGCGTACGAGGATGCGCCGCTGCCAATCGATGCGGCGCAGACGATTTCACAACCCTACATGGTTGCCTTGATGAGCGAGTTGCTCGAGCTCGATGGGACCGAGCGGGTGTTGGAAATCGGCACTGGATCGGGGTACCAGACCGCCGTTCTCGCGGAGCTCGCGTCCGAGGTTTTCAGTGTTGAACGCCTCAGTACCCTGGCCGCAAGCGCGCGCCAGCGGCTGGCGACGTTGGGGTATGGCGAGCGTGTCCATGTGCATGCCGGTGACGGCGGCAACGGCTGGCCCGCCGCCGCGCCGTTCGATGCGATCATCGTTACGGCGGCGGCGCAATCGGTGCCACGGCCGTTGATTGAGCAGCTCGCGGATGACGGCGCCCTGGTCTTACCGTTGGGCGAAGAGGAGCTCCAAGGCTTGGCGCGCATCCGCCGGCAAGGACCTGCGGTCGGCGGACCTGCGGTCGGCGGACCTCGGGTCGGCGCATTTTCCATGGACCGCTCCCCCCTTCGGGGAGCCTCAGGACAGGATTGGTCGCTCGGGGCTGCCAAGTCCAACGCGATCCCCGGGGGCAGCCTCACGGTGGACTATTTCGGCGAGTGTCGCTTCGTAAAATTGATCGGCGAGTACGGTTGGGAGGAGTGACGCGGGGTCGGGATGCTGTCCCAAAACCTGCTGGACGACGGACAACGGACAAGGCAGACAAGAGACTCGAATTCAACGTTGGCAAGGACTCGCGTCTGCAGTCTGCCGTCTCCGGGGCTGTTGTCTCGGAGGTTTGAGACGAGCTCTGGAGGTTCCGCGCAGCGACGTGGCGTGGGCGTGATACGAAGAGGGTTGCGCGGGTGGGCGGCGAATCTGGCGGCGGCGATGTTGATCGCTGCCATCGGGTGCAGTCATGCGGTGTACCACCAGGTGCGCCCGGGAGAGACCGCCTATCGCATCAGCAAGGCGTATGGGATTTCGGTGAAACAGCTGACGGAG
>CAZTDK010000646.1:0-4204 GCA_964611965.1 uncultured Binatia bacterium (SeqCode)
CCGTGCACCAGATCGGGCGCATCCCTCACACGTGCACGGAGGCGACGCCTGGACGTTGCGCACCGACCAGGCGTCGCGATGATGGGGGACCACGGCCCATGCCGCGAGCTCGAAGACCGCGCGCTGGTCGACGGGCGCCTGCTGGATGGAAGCGGGTGGCGGCGCGCCGACGCTCTGGCCGAGTTCCGCGAGGACCCGCGCCCGGGCGCCGAGCACTAGCGGCAGCTGGTCCCGGGCGTCGCGCAGGAAGAGCGTCTCACCGGTGAGATCCTGGAACGATGCCCGATTGGTGGCAAGCAGCGCCGCCAACGTCCGGTAGGCCGCGTCGGCCTGATCTACCGCATGCGGCGACCGAGCATCAGGGCGGCAGAGAATCCCGAGCTCGTTCGCCAGCGGGCCGGCGAACCGCCGGAGGATGGTCGAGCCGGCGCTTGCGTCTACCACGTCACCTCCAAGGCGACGTTCTGATCGCGTCCCGAGCGCCCACTAGCGCCCGGCGCGGGTTTAGCACGGAGGTAGTTCTGGCACTTCGACCGTTGTGGCGGTGGCTGGGGTGTTTCCGCTGGCACAGTTGTTCATTCCGTTGAGTGCTATTAGGTCCGCGGCCACCGCCTGGAATGGCCCGGGTGGAGCGGCGGTGCCGTTGCTAGTCAGGACGTTGGAAATCACCTTGTTATCATCCGCCGATGTCGGCTGGACTGGCGGCGGATTGGTTGTGCAGTTGAAAGACGTTCCCGCCGTTGCAACGCAGTAATCGATCATGGCAATCCCGAAGAAGTCGTTATTCCCAATCTGATTCATCTGAACGTCAATGTGGTTGACGCCCAGGAGCAAGATACCGCCGCCGTATGGTAACTGCGAAGTCTCCGACCCGCCCGACGCGGTGTTGGGCTCATTGTTATCGTGCACGTGGTTGTCGATGACGTGCAAAGAGCCAAAATCGAAGGACGGCCACTCGTTTTGCGGCAACCCCGCCGTCGCTGGATAGTAGAGACCCACTCCAATGGTGTTGTCGTGGATGTCGTTTTGCTGAATGGTGATCTCTTTGGAGATCGTGACCTCGAGGCCTGTTGGGCTGTTGTGCATTTCGTTGTTGAGGACACGGACGTTCTCGGAACCCTCGACCCACAGCGCCGCGTCTTGCGAGCCGTAGGAGAGGTTTTTCTGCACCAGGCCGTTCGCGGAAAGAGTCGGGAAAATGCCATTCTCCAGGTTATTGATCGATTCGTTGTTCTGGATGGTGAAGTTGTTGACGTGGCGCAGCCAGATGCCCATGTTCGAGAAACCCTCGACGGTGAAGCCGGTGATTTCAACGCCGTCGATGTCCGGATCACCTGAGTTTGCGGGCTCGACGAGAATGCCGTGATTCTGCCCCGCGCTCGGCAAAATGCGAACCTTGGCGCCGGGCGTGCTGTTGGCAATCAGCGTCAGGGGCTTGGTAATACAAACGGCCGCAGCAGCCGTTGCGCAAACAGCAGCCGCACCAGGCTGCGTCTCGGTGTAATCACCGGGCTCCACGGTGATCGTCTCGCCCGGCGCAGCGGCGTCGACCGCCGCCTGAATCGACTGTCCCGGTTTGACGGTGATCGAGGTGACCGGCACGTTCTGGGTGGACTCGCCACAGCCAAACGCCAGAACCAGAACGGCACAGATGCTCACTCGGGCTGCTTTCATAGATTCCCCTTCGCGGTTCGACATCCCACTCCAGATGGGATGCATGGCCTATACGGCCGGAACAACGGATATGTCAAGGCACAGCTCACCGGCGGGGAACCTCGCGACACGCTTTCAGACCGAACACACGAGTCAGATTGACGCCGCGAACATACCTGCCGTCACCACCGTTGTTGCGACAGATGATGCGCAGCGCGTTGACACGTAGGGCCGATTGACCTATGAGTCCAGCGCCTCCCCACCGCAATTTTCTGCGGGCGTAATTCAGCGGTAGAATGCCAGCTTCCCAAGCTGGACGTCGCCGGTTCGACCCCGGTCGCCCGCTCTCGTCTACGCGCCGAAATTCATTGAGGTTGTTCGGCGCGTGGTGCGGACCATACCGGGAGGGTTCCCGGGGGTTCCCATTTCAGGCTGGACGTCACTGGTTTCGGAAAGGCCGATGCGTGTGTGTGCGTTGCTCTCGTGGTGGGTTGTGATATGGATTGCGCCCGCTTCGCAATTTTGCGAAGGTGCGTGGATGGCATGGGTTGCCAAGAATCGAGGTAGTTTTCTTCCGTGAAAAGGATGGGAGCGTACCGCTGGTTGACTGGCTCGCTGCGCTGCCGTCGGTTGCGCGCGCCAAGTGCCGCGTTCGGCTCGATCGACTCGAGGAACTCGGACATGAGCTGCGCCGGCCGGAGGCGGACTATCTGCGAGACGGCATCTACGAGCTGCGCACGAAGGACGCCGGAGTGAACTACCGGATGTTGTACTTCTTCTACGAACGCACCGCCGCGGTGGTCTCGCACGGCGTCATAAAACAACAGGCGGAGATTCCGCCCAAAGACATCGATAGAGCCGCACAGCGGAAGAAGCTGTTCGAGAGCGATCCGCGGCGGTACACGTTCATTCCACCGGAGGACTGATCAATGGCACGAAAGAAAGCCACTTCAGCCGCGCTGCGATACGTTCACCGACGTTTCTTCGCCGGCCAGCCGGCACGCTTAGCGGAGCTTGAGGAGGCTCGTGCGAGCGCGGAGGTTGCCCGCAAGGTCTACGAGCTGCGAACGAAAGGGAAGCTCACGCAAAAGGAACTCGCCGCGCGCGTCGGCACCACGCCGTCGGTCATTTCCCGGCTGGAAGACGACGACTACGAGGGACATTCGCTCGCGATGCTGCACCGTATCGCCGCGGCGCTGAATAAGCGAGTCGAAATCCGATTTGTTCCGCTGAAGGGCAAGCGCGCCGCTTGAACCAGATTAGCCACAGGAGGCCGGTGCACTGCACGGCCGCGCTGCGGGTACTGGTTTCGCCATCAAGCCGGATCGTGCTTCAACACGAATGACCGGTTGTAAACGCCATGGCGAGCGATGGCAGCTGCCGCACTATGCTCTCTCAAGAAGATGGGAAAATCCGTCTTTCAAAGAGTGGCGCGCATTTCTTTGACAGGCGCAGCGGGCTGAACATTCTGTTCGAGGAGGCGATCGTGCCCACGCGATTGTGCGCGCGGGCGCCAAGGTACGTTTCGTTTGCCCTTACGAATGCGTGCGATCTGAGTTGCTCGTATTGCTACGCACCTAAGCAGCCATCGCGCCTCGATGGGAACCGCCTCGTTCAGTGGCTCATGGAGCTAGATGCGGAGGGAGGACTTGGCGTGGGTTTCGGCGGAGGAGAGCCTACTCTGTATCCTGGCTTCGCGGACATCTGCCGGCGAGCCGCAGCACAGACGCGCTTGGCGGTCACGTTTACAACGCATAGTCACAGTCTGACGAAGCGCCTGGCCGATGAACTGCGTGGGTGTGTACACTTCTTGCGAATCTCCGTTGACGGTGTCGGTGAAACGTATGAACGCCTGCGAGGTCGCCCGTTTGGGGACCTGCGTGCGCAGCTGAACCTCGTGAGATCCATCGCACTCTTTGGTATCAACTTGGTCGTGAACGCCGAAACGATCATGCAACTCGACGCGGTTGCTGACTTCGCGGTCGATCAAGGCGCTGCAGAGCTACTGCTCCTGCCCGAGGCGCCTTCGCAGGGGCGCCCAGGTGCTGATGCGACGATCAAGCGCGAGTTGGAGGATTGGGTTGCGCACACACCTCGGAAGATACGGCTAGCGATTTCAGAATCCGGGGTGACTGCCGGCATGCCGGTTGCGCATCCCTATCCAAAGGAAACCCCGCTCGACGGACATGCGCACGTGGACGCATTCGGCATCATCAAGCCTAACGCCTTCGCGCGGACCGGCGTGCGGATCGAGGGTTCGATCATGAACGCGATTGAGCGTCTTCGTGCTGAGGAGGGGGTCACGTGAAGGTTTGGATGGGTTACGGGTCGGAGCACTCAGCAAACCTGGTCATGATCGGGCATTTCGCGGATGCTGCAACAGCCAAAGCTGTGGCCGCTACAATCGAGCGAATTGAGCGCTATGTACGGGATGAGATCAACGCCGGTCGGATGGAGCTGGGGAGGGAGGGTGGCTATCGATTCACAGATCAGCTCTGGTCTTGCCCCGATTTAGTGGACAACTCCGTTAAGCTGCCCGCGCAGCCGATCG
>CAZTDK010000647.1:0-4200 GCA_964611965.1 uncultured Binatia bacterium (SeqCode)
GTATGGTCTGCCCGAAGAGATGAAGCTGATGGATACTCCCAGCGATCGACCGTCACCAGAGAGCGCAGCCATCAAGGATCCCGTCTGCGGCATGACGGTGAACCCGGCGGCGCCGAAGGGGGGCAGCCACGCGCATGGGGGACGGCAGTATTACTTCTGCAATCCGCGTTGCCGCGAGAAGTTTCGCGCTGACCCGCAACGCTATCTTGCGGCCGGAGAACTTCCACAGCCGGAGCCGGGGGCAGGGGAGACGCATACCTGCCCGATGCACCCGAACGTGCGCCAAGCCGGCGCCGGCGCCTGTCCGGAGTGCGGGATGGCGCTCGAGCCCGAAACCCTGGCGCCCCCGGCGACCCGCACCGAGTATGTCTGTCCGATGCATCCCGAGATCGTGCGGCCGCAACCCGGTGCCTGCCCGCTATGCGGCATGGCGATCGAGCCGCGCACCACGACGGTGAGCGATGCGGAGTCCCCGGAGCTCATCGACATGCGCCGGCGCTTTTGGGTCAGCCTCACGTTCACCGCTCCGGTGTTCGGTCTGTCGATGTCCGAGATGTTGCCGGGACAGCCGGTGCATCATGCGCTGGGCCCGACACTGATGAGTTGGATCCAGTTCGGGCTCGCGACGCCGGTGGTGCTGTGGGCCGGCCGGCCGTTCTTCACGCGCGGCTGGGCATCGATCGTCAGCCGGCGGCTGAACATGTTCACCCTCATCGCCCTCGGTTCGGGCACCGCCTATGGGTACAGCATCGTCGCCACGCTGTTTCCCGGGATGCTGCCCGCCGCGTTCCGGGGACACGGCGGCGCCGTGCCGATCTACTTTGAAGCCGCGGCGGTGATCACCACACTGGTGCTGATGGGCCAGGTCCTCGAATTGCGCGCCCGCAGCCGCACCAGTGGGGCAATCCGAGCGCTGCTCGGGCTGGCGCCGAAGACGGCACGGCGGCTGCGTGACGACGGCGATGAAGAAGACGTACCCCTCGAAAGCGTGCGGCCCGGCGAACGGCTGCGCGTGCGGCCGGGTGAGAAAGTGCCGGTCGACGGCATGGTTCTCGACGGCGTCAGCGCGGTTGACGAATCCATGGTGACCGGCGAGTCGATCCCGGTCGAAAAGGGGCCGGGGGCGCGGGTGACCGGGGCGACCGTGAACGGTACCGGCGCGTTCGTCATGCGCGCCGAACGTGTCGGGGCCGACACGTTGCTGGCGCAGATCGTCCGTCTGGTCAGCGAGGCGCAGCGCAGCCGTGCGCCGATTCAGCGCCTCGCGGATGTCGTCGCCTCGTACTTTGTCCCCGCGGTCATGGTCGCCGCGGCCGTGACCTTCGTCGTCTGGAGCATCTGGGGACCGCAGCCGCGCGTCGCCTACGCGCTGGTGAACGCCGTCGCCGTGCTCATCATCGCCTGCCCGTGCGCGCTGGGCCTGGCGACGCCGATGTCGATCATGGTGGGCACGGGTCGCGGCGCCAACGCCGGCGTCTTGATCAAGAATGCGGAAGCCTTGGAGATGCTCGAAAAGGTCGACACCGTGGTCGTCGACAAGACGGGCACGCTCACCGAGGGCACGCCGCAGGTAGCGTCGATCATCGCCATCGATGGATGGGAGGAAGGGCAGCTACTGCAGTTGGCAGCCAGCCTGGAGCGTGCCAGCGAGCATCCGTTGGCTGGTGCGCTGCTGCGCGCCAGCGCGACGCGCGGCCTGACATTGGCGGCGGCGAGCGAATTTCAATCGGTGACCGGTCAGGGCGTCAGCGGCCGCGTCGGCGAACGCCGCGTGGCGATCGGCAACCGCGTCCTGATCGAGACGCTGGGGGTGGTGGCGCACGATCTCGTGGCGCCCGCCGAGGACCTGCGCCGGGCCGGGCAGACGGTGCTCTTCGTCGCCGTCGACGGCCGTGTGGCAGGCCTGCTCGGCGTGCGCGACCCGGTGAAGGCCTCGACGCCCGAGGCGATCGCGCTCCTGCATCGCGAGGGCATCCGTATCGTCATGCTCACCGGCGACAGCCGCACCACGGCGCAAGCGGTGGCCCGCGAGTTGGGCATCGACGACGTGGCCGCCGAGCTGCTGCCCGCCGCGAAGGTCGAGGTGGTGAAGCGTCTGCAGGCGAGCGGGCGCATCGTGGCCATGGCCGGCGACGGGATCAACGATGCCCCGGCGCTGGCGCAGGCGGATGTCGGCATCGCCATGGGAACCGGCACCGACGTGGCCATGGAGAGCGCTGCCGTGACCCTGATCAAAGGCGACCTGCGCGGCATCGCCAAGGCGCGCAACCTGAGCCGCGGGACGATGCGTAACATCCGCCAGAACCTGTTCTTCGCATTCATTTACAACGCCCTGGGCGTGCCCATCGCGGCCGGCGTGCTCTTCCCCTTCATCGGAGTGCTGCTGAACCCCATGCTCGCCAGCGCCGCAATGAGCATCAGCTCGGTGTCGGTGATCACCAACGCGCTGCGGCTGCGCAAGCTGCCGCTGTAAAACGCGAAGGTCTCATGCAAAAATCCAAAGGCAGGGCACGATGAACGATCGATATCGAAGCCCGCAAGGTCATTGCGACTGTCGTTGAAGCGAAGCAATATTTCTCTGATTCCCAGCGTCTTTCTTTGCGGCTTGGCGTCTTTGCGTGAGTCTTATCTTCAGGATCGAGCCTAGAGGAGGAGGAACAATGCGATTGATCGGATCGAAGCTGAGTCTGCTTGCACTTGTCACGTGCCTGCTCAGTGGGTGTGGCAGCACTGGGAGCAGCGGGTCTTCTCCAACGCCGGTGCCCCTGCCGAATTTGCAGGGACGCCGGATCACGGTGGCGGTCGAGACGTCCTCTCCGCCGTTCGACTACGTCGATCTGGGTGGAGTGGGGTTCGGTTGGGACTACGACACGATCAATGAGATCTGCCGGCGCCTCAACTGCGTCGCGCAGTTCGAGCAGACGAGCTTCCAGGGCGTCTTCAATGCGGTAAACGCCGGGCAGTTCGATGTGTTGGCCGATGGGGTGACGATTACCGCCCAGCGGCAACAGCTGGTGACCTTCTCGCTTCCCTACCTGACCGTTGGTGAGGTGCTCCTCGTGCCGGTGGGCGAGAGCGAGACGCTGGCGCAATTCCAGCTCGACCCCACGAAAATCGTCGGGGCGCAAGTGGGGACAACCAACCAGCAGACGGCGGTCAACACGTTCGGCGCCGCACGCGTGGCCACCGCGCCAACCGACCCACAGGTCGTCAGCGCCGTGCTGACCGGGATGATCGCCGGGGCGGTGCTCGATAGTGTCTTGGCCAACACCTTTGCGCGCGGCAACCCCGGTCAATTGAAAACGTTGGGCACGCTGACCAGCGGAGACCAACTGGCGTTCGCCTTTCCGCCGAACACCACCCTGGTCGGCCCCTTCAACGCCGCGCTACAGTCCATGATGCAGGACGGGACGCTCGCAGCGTTGAACGCGAGGTGGGTCGTGGTGCCGTAGGCCTGCGGCCGGCGTCCTTTCTATGGGCCGCTCCCCGTTGGGTCGCTATGCGGTGCTCCTGGCAGATAGATGAATCCTGCGTGGTCTGTTTCGACGCGCGCGAGCGGAGCCTCGTTGCACTAACCGTGATGTGAGGACACTGCCTCACCACGAAGCACACGAAGGGCACGAAGGCGAAGGCCACCGTGGACGCTCATGGCCCAGAAGAAGAGTTCATTTCCGATGAGGCCTACAGAGCCTCGCCAGAGTTTTGCATGGATCCCGTTCTTCGTGGCCTTGGTGCCCTTCGTGGTGAATCTCTTTTTTTGGGATCAGGACTAACTTTGCTGGGCTGCGCGCGGACGGGGCGACATGACTGAATGGAACGCGAGCGGTTACTACAGGCAGTCCGCGCTGCAGCAGCGCCTGGCGGAGAAGTGTCTCGCCGGCCTGGAGCTCGACGGTACGGAGCGCCTGCTCGATGTCGGTTGCGGCGACGGGAAGATTACCGCGGCGATCGCGGCGCGGCTGTCCGGCGGCTCGATCGTCGGCGTTGATCCATCGACGCAGATGATCGACTTTGCCCGGCAACACTTCCAACCTGATGCCGGGAATCTACGCTTTGAAGTCGGCGATGCCGCGCATCTTGGATTTCGCGACGAGCTCGATCTGGTCGTCTCCTTCAATGCCCTCCACTGGGTAACCGACCAGGCCGCGGCCCTGAGCTCGATTCGGCGAGCCCTACGGCCGTCGGGACGCGCGGTATTGC
>CAZTDK010000648.1:0-4195 GCA_964611965.1 uncultured Binatia bacterium (SeqCode)
GAAGCTTCGGATGCGTCGAGAGTGTTGGGTCGTTTCAGTTGTGGGGTTGCTGTGTCTGGTCGCGGCGACCGCGCATGCCGAGTCGGTCCTGCCTACGTATCGGATCACGGCAACACTCTCGCGCACGCCGCCGCAGCTGCGCGGCACGGTCGAGACCACAGTGCTCAACACCACGGCGCAGCCGCTGCGTGACATCGCGGTGCTGCTCTTCCCCAATCGTTTCGCGACCCCCGACACGGCCATCAACGACGCCAACCGGCCTTACGTGTACCCGCGCGAGGAATTCGATCCCGGAGAAATGACCGTCGACGAGATCCGCGTTGACGGTCAGCCCGCGGTCGCCAGCCGCGCGACAACTACGGATGTTCCTGAAGGATGCTTGTTGAGGCTCGATCTGCCCAGGCCGATCCAGCCGGGGGAGCAACGCAACGTGTCCTTGCAGTTCACCACCACGGTGCCGACCCGGTTCGGTACCTTCGGGGAATTCGACGCGATGCTCACTGCTGTCGGCGGCTGGTACCCGTATGTGCCAGCCCTGGCGGCCGACGGCACGTGGGCAACCGAGGCGCTGCCGCCGCTCGCGGACTTCGCCGTGCAACTCACGGCCGACCCGGAGCTCGCGGTGCTGCTCAGTGGGCAGTATTTCCCCGCGTCCGCCGCCCCGATTGTGGCCAGCGTGCACGCCGCGCATTACGTGACGCTGATCGCTGCGCCGGCGTGGCTGCGCGACACGATCGAGGTGGACGGTATGCGCGTCGTGCTCTTTCGTCGGCCGTCGGTCCGCACCGATCGCCGGGCCCCGGGACCGACTCCGTTGGAGATCACGCTGCATACGTTGCGCGACGTGATCCAGCAACGGCCTGCTTCCGTGCCTGTCCGCAATGAGCTGGTGGTGGTCGAAGCGCCTCTCCGATTGAACCTGACGGCGCCGGGCGAGGGGATGGTGGTCATCTCTGATCGCACCCTGAAGGTGCTGTGGCTGTTGCGGCCATTTCACGAAGCGCAGCTCGCCCAGGCGGTCTACGCCGAGCTGTTGCGGCCGCAAGTGGCGGCGCGCGAGTCGCCGCGCGACTACGCCTGGGTGAGCGAAGGGCTCTCGCATGAGCTGGCGCGCCAGCAACTCGCGCGCGCCAACCCGGACGTGCGCAGCGTGCAGGATTGGATCGAGCTGTTCAACGTCTTCGCGATTGTCGACCGCTTCGAGACCGCGCCAAAGATCCCGTTCGTCGCGGCATTCTTCGAGCGGGCGCGGACCGCCGATCCGCTGCACGAGCAGATCACGACGTTCAACAACGATCTGCCGCCAGGCCACGTCATCATGGGCAAGCTGCAGCAGCAGCTGGGAGACGCTAAGTTCCACGCGGTCCTCAACCGCTGCGTCAATACCGATCAACCCTTCCGTGTCTGCTCCGCCCAGGTCGGCGATCAAGATCTCACCCCGTTTTACGCGCAGTGGCTGCAAGCGTATCCCGAGATCAACTACGACTTCGCGGCGGTCGACTTGAATCAGCGGCACGACGAGGCGTATCGCCAAGCCGTGACGGTGCGGCGCCACGCCAGCCGTGAGATTCATGAACCGGTGGAGGTGCAGCTGCGCAGCCTCGGTGGGCAGCCGGTGGAGTTGCGCTGGGACGGCGGTGGGAACGAAGCGCGGCTGGTTGCCGTGACGCCGCACCGGATGTGTCAGGCGGTGATTGATCCGGATCGCAAGCTGATCGAATCGACACGCGCGGACAACGCGTCGCCGCCGACGCCGCAGCTCGTGCTCGACAGCGCCGAGGTGGAGATCAGCTCGACGGAGTTTGGTTTCTCGGGATTGCTCGTCGGGCGTGAGCGCTATGACTACCGCAAGGATCTCGCGGCCGCTGCCTACTATACCAACCGCAGCGTGGGTGTCGACGCGGGTCCGCGTTTCCACTGGGGAACGCCGAACGATCCGACGTTGTATCGCAATAACCTGTTCGCGTTTTACAACGTGCAGGCCCTCGACAGCAGCTTCAAAGACGACCGCCATCCGGACGTGCGCACGCACGGCCATCTGAACGGCTTCGGCGCGCGCTACAATTACAACAACCTCTACGCCTTCGATAACCCGACGCGTTCGGTCGATCTGCGGGTTTATGCGGATTGGTTCGACCAAAGTCTGAACAGCGACTTCAACTACGTCGACTGGGGCGCCAGCCTCGTGCTGACGCATCCGCTATGGACACCGCGCACCATCCTGGCCGGTGAGGTGACCAACGGCTTCAGCGAGCCGTTGGGGTCGAGCCGTGTCCCGAATCAGGGGCTGTACAGCCTCGGCGGCTCGCGCTCGATCCGCGGCATCGGCGCGGAGGACGAGCTTGGCCGCAACATCTTCACCGTACGGACCGAGCTGCGGCAGACCGTGTATCCGGAGCTCGACTTGAACTTCCTCGATCTGCTGGTGCTGCGGCGCACGCAAGTGCGGCTCTTCGTCGACAGCGGCCACGTCGACAACGCCGCCGGCGCCGTCTACGACCCCAGCGGCTACGCCGTCGGCGTCGGCACCGGCTTCGCGCTGATGTACGATTTCATGGGCTTCTTCCCGTCGGTGGCGTACTTCGAGATCGCCACGCGCGTCGACCGCAACGCCAGCGACGTGCAGTTCCTGTTCGGGACGCGCCAGGCGTTTTGAACATTACCGCAGAAAACGCGCGCGTTCGGCGGGTGAGGGAACGCGACACGTCGCGCGCTGCCCGAACCAGCGATAGCGATTGCGTACCACCAGCCGATACACCGCGTCGCGCAGCCGGCGTGGGGCGAGGCGCAACAGACTCAGCATGGCCCAGGCCCCGCCCAGGCGGCGGCAGATTTCCAATGCGGCGTCCGACTGCGCATGCACGCCATGTTCGTCGCGGTAGAGCAGTGACCAACGAAGCGGGTCGTCGTCCTGGGGCGGCAGCAAGGTGCGCGCCGTCTCGCCTTGCAGCGGCGCGAAGCGGAAGATGCCGCCGCGATCGGCGCGCAGCATGCGGTCGATGAAGCCATTGCACAACACGCAGACGCCGTCGAAGAAGATGATGGGGTGCTCGCCTGATGGCGGCAACGCTGCCGCGGATTCTACCCGAGCCTCAGTCCTCTGCACGCTGCGATGATACCGTGAAGAGACCTGTTCTTCTAGCAGCCTGTCGGACTGGGCAGTGCCTAGCGACCAACGGGAGCGGCCCATAGAAGAGACGCCGGCCGCAGGCCGCTTGCTGGAGTCGGCCGGTTTCTATAGCTTCGCCGGCAGCGGATCACACGAACGATGTCAGTGACGATTCCGGGGCGGCGAGCATGTGTTACCGGATGTGGCGTGCTTTCACCGATCGGCAACAGCACCGCCGCGTTCTGGGACGCCCTGCTCGCGGGCCGCTGCGGCCTGGGCCCGATTCGTTCGTTCGATACCACCGGAATGAGCGTCGCCTGCGCCGGCGAGGTGAAGGATTTCGAGCCGGCGCAGTGGCTGTCGCCCGCGGAGATCGATCGGTTCGATCGCCTCCATCAATTCAGTCTGTTCGCCGCGCGCGCCGCGCTCGCGGATGCACAACTCGACCTGGCAGCTGTCGACCGCGCACAAATCGGCGTGATCGTTTCCACCAGCCTGGGCGCGATGCACATCGGCGAGGTGTATCAACGCGCGCCCGCGCGTGGCGGCGCGGCGTTCGATGCGCGACATTTGTTCGATTTCCCCTACTATGCGGTGGCAAACACGCTGGCGCGTAAGCTCGGGGTGCGTGGACCGGTCGTCAGCCCATCGATCGCCTGCGCGTCGGGAACGCAGGCCGTGGGGCAGGCGCTCGAATTCATCCGCCTGGGCTACGGCGATGTGTTCCTCGTCGGCGGGGTCGAGACGCTGTGCGCCTTTGTGGTGAACGGCTTCAACTGCTTGCGCGCGACCACCCCCGACACCGTGCGGCCGTTCGACGCACGCCGTTCCGGTCTGCTGCTCGGAGAAGGGGCGGCAATCTTGATCGTCGAGGAACGCGAGCACGCGCGCGCCCGCGGCGCGCGCATCGACGTCGAGGTGATGGGGAACGGCCTTGCCGGCGATGCGACGCATATGACCGCCCCGGCGCGTGACGGTGCCGGCGCGGCGCGTGCCATGCGCATGGCACTTGCCGATGCCGGTCTGACTCCGGCTGATGTCGGCTTCGTCAGTGCGCACGGCACCGGCACGGTCTACAACGATGCA
>CAZTDK010000649.1:0-4189 GCA_964611965.1 uncultured Binatia bacterium (SeqCode)
GCCGGCTATGACAAGCGCACGGCCCTGCTCAGCGGGCTCGGGCTGACGCAGATCGGCGAGTTCTCATATATCCTCGCCAAGGTCGGGCTGCAGCATGAGGTCATCACGCGCAACCTCTACGACGCGGTGCTCGGCACGTCGTTGATTACGATCCTGTTCAATGCGCTCACGTTCGGACGGCGGCCGAGCGCGCTACCCGATACGGATGGGTAGGTATTGCAGGCACGGGGAGGTGGCGCCACCTGCTGTTTACTTACGCCAGCGCCTTCGTTACATGTCGTGACCGTATCGTCGGCGTCATGCCCACTGCTCTCAGCCTGATCTCGTGGAACCTGCACGGTGTGCCCTTCATCAGCGCCCGCCGCGAGCGCTTCCGTCGTGTCGCTTCACATGTGCTCGAGAGCGGGCCGGACGTCGTGCTGTTCCAGGAGGTCTGGTTGCATCGCGATGCCGGCCAGCTGACGCGCGACCTGGGCGCAAGCTATGCGCCGGTGGCGGCGCCGCGCGGCGCGCTGCCGTTGCGTGCCTCTGGCCTGCTCAGCTTCGTGCGGCGCAACAGCGGCTGGAGCGTGGGACATTCCCAGCTCCACCGCTTCGCCGAGAAGGCGCCGCTGTGGAGATTCTGGGAAGGTGACGGGCTGGGGCGCAAGGGCGTTCAGCAGATTCAACTCAACCGCGACCGCACGCGCGTGCTGCTGCTCAATACGCATCTTCAGTCCGCCTATCGCTGGAACAGCTACGAACGAATTCGGCGCCCGCAGCTTGCGCAGCTCAGCGACCTGATGCGGCGTCTGGATCAGCGCTGGCCGGTGATTGCGAGTGGCGATCTCAACACGCGGCCGAGTGAGGGCCTGTATCACGAGTTGCTGACCCACTGGCATGACCTGACCGACGCCAGGCGCCAGCCGGGTGTGGCCACGCATCTGGATGGCAGCGGGGCGGGGGGCTGGATCGATTACATTCTCGCCCGTCGTCATGACTCCTGGAAGGTGCACGCGGAGGACGTCCGGCTCATCGAAAGTTCAAAGCCAGACTTCCCCTACTCGGACCATCAAGGGTTGCACGCCAAGCTGCGATTGGACCCGGTGCCGGAAAACGGCACCTCGTGCTCAATCGGCGCACTCGCCTGAAGCGCGGTTCAGCGCCGTCCGCGCCGCGCGAGTCATCACTCGGCTTCGATGTGCGTCTTCACGAGGACCACGCTGTACGGATGCCACGTCGAGACGTTCCAGAACAGGTCGACGGCGGGCCCGCGACCCGAGTCGGCGCGGCTCGGGCGGGTCATTGCATCGATGATGTTCGCACCGTACAAGGCCCCGCCGCCATGGGGATCCGCAGCCTCGATACACGCCGGGCGGATACGCGGAGTGGGCGGCGGCAGACATCCTGCCGGTACCTGTTTCCCGCAGACCATGTCCTGCGCCACCTGCTCCTCGGTCAGGATGGGCGCCGGATCCGTCCACGGCCCCCACGGCTGGGATGCAAAGCGCGCGTGTAGCGCACCGCGAACCGGCTGCGTCAGGCCGGCAGTGCCGTCGGGATCGGCGAAATCGACGACCCCGCCGCCGTAGATCATCAGCCAGCGATCGAGTTGCGAGAGGTAACTGACCGCGACGTGGTTCACCGGATCGAACTCACCAGTATACAGCGGTGTGGCCTCGGCTTGGTTCGAGCTGAAGGTGGGTATTCCGCCCGAGACGCCGCTGAGGTAGCGCGGTTCGAAGACGATCTTATCTCCGGAGACTTCGAACGGCAGCGGCAGGTACATGAAATATGGTGGCGCTTCGCCGTCGTGATTCTGGTCGTCAAATCCAGGCCGCCCCCATAGAAGGAGGGCTCCAGTACCTGGCGTGTAGTCATTCAACTTCGGATTGGTGGGATTGAACGCCCGTACCGCCCGGCCGGTGATGTTCAGATATTTGTTCGTGAGAAACATGGCGCGCGAGGTGTACGCTGTCGGCCCGACCCGTTCCGCGAAATGGAGATAGTAGGCTTGTGCGCCGGCATTCCGCTTGGTGCTCGTCGGATCTTCACACAACGGCTGCACACCGATGAAGCCGCAGGCGAGATCAGCCGCCTGGTCAGACAAACGGGTGGAACAAGGCGCGCCGTTCATCGCGTCGGTCGTCGAACATGTCTGACCACCCGCAACGATGAACAACGCCCATTCCTTCTGCCCGTCGTGAAACGCCGCAACCGGCGTCTGGTTCGGTCCCAACGGGACGCTGACACCATCCCAGCGGGTGAGCTCGATCGGCGAGAAGGCGGTGCCCGCGGCGTCGAGGGCGAAGGTCAACTCCGGACATTGTGCATCGGGCAGCGCGGCGCGCGCGCTGTATCCTGGCCAATCGTTCGCCGGGACGGGCAGCGTCGCCAGCGAGTCGTCACTGGGCTGCAGCGGGCAGATGTCGATGCGCTGCCAGCTGTCGCCGAAGAGCATGGTAATCGTGCCATTCAACTCGTAGGTCCACCCGAGATCGGTGCCGAACACCTTGACGGGCGCGGGTTGAGGGAACATCGACCCCAGCGCTGCATCACGCGCCGGAACCAGCGGGCACAGCCGCGTCGTCGAAAGTTGAAATTGCGATCCCGATCCGGTTGGCGTGGCCGTGGTCACGCTGGATTCGCCACAGCCGAACATGGTCATTCCAAATAGGAGAGTTGTCGCCAATGCTTTGCACACATTCATCATTGCACACCGCCTATTGGGAAATGATTCGGCATACGGCCAACCGTTTGGACCCCAGCAGCCCGCGCGAATGAAAAAGGGCCAGCCGCACGTCAATGGATGACGTGCTCGGCCGCGCGCGCCCGCCGATCGCTTAGGTGCCCGTTCGCCGATGGTGGTCGCTGGCGCTGCTCGGATTTAGCGGGTTGGACCGGGGCTGCCGCGGCTACACGTGCGTCCGCCAGTCGGCGATATGCTGGAACGCCGAACGCCCAGCGCAGCAGTCCGGCATTGATCCGCGTTGAGGGATCAAAATACAGCCGCTGCGCCAAATTGGAGTGGTGCAGGCCCGTGAGGCGTTGCGCCCACTCGGGCATGAGACTC
This sequence comes from uncultured Binatia bacterium (SeqCode), assembly GCA_964611965.1. Taxonomy (GTDB): domain Bacteria; phylum Desulfobacterota; class Binatia; order HRBIN30; family HRBIN30; genus CAZTDK01. The sequence continues at coordinate 3,053 of CAZTDK010000649.1, forward strand.
ATCGATGCGTGCAGCGACAGGCGTCGAAGGACCTGCTCGAAGCCGTTGACCTTGCCGGCTCCCTCAACCGCGCCGGTGAGGAAATCCACGAACTCGACCGTCTGCTCGTTGACCGCCAACTGCGGCCGCATGGCCTCGATGTAGTCGCGCAGCTGATCCACGGTGACCGGGATGTCCTCGGCGCCTCCCATGCGACCGATCACCGCTTGCTCGGCAAGGTAGCGGTTCTTTTCCGCGATGCTCATGGGCCGCCGATACCGATTGAAGGCCTCCATGATTGCCCACGGAATGGCGGTATGCACCCATCCGATCAGCACCGGATCCATCGCACGATAGGGGCGTCCGTCGGGCGTCCTCCCGCCGACCTGCTCGTGCATCCGACGCACCCGGTTGATGGTCCGGGTCGCGGCCTCGGTGTTGCCGAACGTAGTGACCACGACATAACCAAAGGTGGCCTGCGCGCGGCGGAAGGTCTGCGTGCGATAGCTCGACTGGGTGTAGACGCCGGCCATGACCGCGGGGTGGAGAATCTCCATGATGATCGCGCCCAGGCCGGCGGCGGCGATGCTCCCGATATCGCTGTGGAGCTCCCAGGATACGCTGTCTGGTCCGACGAGACCCGGATCGCCCGGCGTTCCACCGAAGATGGCCGGATCGTCGTGCTTGCCGACGGTTTCCTCGAACAAACGGATGACTCCCTGCTTCAAACCAAAGACGTCCATGAGCGTACCGTGACAGGCGTCATGACATCTGTCAATATAAATCTTCTTGCCGGTTGCCGGGAGCTGATTGCGTTACTTGGCGCGGCCGCCGATGCCTTCGAAGAGCAGATCCACGATGTGCTCGGCGTGTTTGCGGACGGCGCTGCGATCGTGGCGGTTGACGGCGACGCCGAAGCGCTGTGCCAGGCTCGGAAACGTCAGCGGTCCGCCCGCGCCGTTGGTCATGAGGAAGTAGACGAATCCCACCGACCGGGTTCGCACCTGTCCCTGTGCGTGCAACTCGGCGAGGATCTTTTCGCCGAATTGCCGCACCGGTTCGATGTAGCGGTCAAAGAGGTAGTCGAGGCGCGGACCGCCCGCACCGGCTTCCTGGTTGATGATGCGCAGCAACGCGGGGCGCGCCACGTTTGCCTCG
>CAZTDK010000650.1:0-4168 GCA_964611965.1 uncultured Binatia bacterium (SeqCode)
GTCGTGGTCTCGACCGCCTCCAAGGCGCGCCCGTACAGCCGCGCCGTTCTTTCGAGAATCTCCTCGGCGTCCTGGGCCGTTACCTCGCCCTCGTAGTCGAACGCGATGCTCAGATCATCGAGGTGCGAGATGGAGCCCTTGATCTTCTTCTTGAGAAGATTGGCGACCTCCTCGTTGAAGATCTCGCCGGCCGGCGGATTCCGCATGTAGTTGCTGCGCGTATGGTTCTGTGCGGCGTCGACGTGGGCAGCCGCGATGCCATCCTGCTGGATCCACAAGCGATAGATGTAGTCCTCGAAGCGTAGCCGGGTCGGGAAGAAAGGCGGCAGCCCGAACGTGTTGTCGTAGCCCGCGACGCCACAGTCCATGCGCCAGTTCTTCTTCGTCACGACGGGGCGGAAGTTCACCAGCACGTAGACGTCGTTGAGGTCATCCGCGTACGCCTGCTTCTCGTCGTCCAGGAACATCTCGACGAAGTCGAGGGCGTCGAAGTCATTGGTGCCGGAGCGAAACGTCTGCGCCATCTTGACCACCGCATCGTCCGGCAACGGCCCGCGCTGCAGCCGCAACGAGTTCTCGCGGCTCAGCCCCTTGCTGGCGTTGGTCTCGAGCTCCATCGCGCTGTCGACGAGCAACTCGCCGCGCTCGTAGTTGTCGGGCACCTGGCTGGCCGGTTTGCCGAGGACGTCGAGGAAGGAGGTGAGAATGTCGAATCCCTTGCGGCTGTAGCCGTTGTGCCCCAATTTGTGCAGCCGGCCGCGGCAGACCTCGTCGGAGTCGAGCGACTCGGGGCTGTGCTCCATCAGCGTGTACGGCCGCATGTCGTCGTCGGCGCTGACCATCAGGCCACCCAGCGTGTACATGAGCGTGTAGTTGCGATTGCCACCGTAGCTGGGCCGGAACAGGTTCTTCACCAGGCCCTCCAGCTTCTTGTCTCGCAAGCGTTGGTTGAGGTAGGCGAGGAACTGCTCCTTCTCGTGTGGGCCGACGTAGTAGAGGTCGTTGTGCGTCTTGGTCTGCTCGAGCAGCGAGTAGTATTTCTCCTGGTTGGCGGGACTGGAATCGTCGAAGACGATCATCGGCACGGCATGGCCGTTCCGCCAGAAATGCTCGTCGTAGTGCTCGACCGTCTCGCCCACTTCCCGCAGCCGGTAGGTGGGGATGACGAAGTAGAGTTCTTTGTCTTGCATGCAAGCTCTCCAGTGTGTGACAAGGGCGGTGAAGACCCGCCGCAGGCACGACGGCGCTGCGCCGCGCCCCACGAACCTCGAAGGACGAGGTCTTCTGCCGGGCGCTCTCAAGCACCGCTGCCGCTCAGTCGGGCCACGTGGGTCTCAGCGCGTCGGTGACCGCCGAGATAACTGGTGCTGCGCCAACAGGGTTGCGAACGCGAGGTCCACGATCACGTTGGCGAAAAAAATTGGGTTGAGATGACTACTCGCAATCCGCGCGCGCGCATCGGCTCCAGCGAACCGCACGCGGCGACGGGTGATGTTCGGCGGGGTACTTGGCGGGTGAGGTTCAGTGTCCATGCCCGATGAGACGAGCAGCCTGTGTGCCAACGGTTTCCCGACTATTGTTTGTGAAGGGAACCGCTACCCCTCCTGCGCCTTGCAATGACGTGAGCCTGGCGCGCTGCATTGTGACGGACGGCACTCGCGCCATATCCTTCGGGCCGTCCGTGACGACCATGTGAATTGCAAAATGGATTGGAGCGTCGCACCGCAAATTGCAGGAGCGGTTCGCAGCCAACTGTTGGCGAGCAGTCCACCGATTCGATGGCGTGTTCGTTGCTGTACGCGTCTGATGATGGACGCTGCAGCACCGATCAAGCATCACCTCCGTCACGACCGTCTATGGAATTGGGGATTTTGGGCGTCGATTCTCGTGTGCGAAATCCTCGGCGTGGTCTTGGCTCATCAGTCGTGAGACGGCGCCGGCAGCTCACAAGGAACGCGGCGACGTGAAGTTCGTTTGAGTTGGCGGCGATTGATGTGGAGGCGGCTCCGGGGTAGAGCCCGTCCTGTATGACAACCGAGCGGCCACGTCCGCAAGATTTTCTCGAGCTGCTCAAACGCGATGCCCGCGGACGTCTGAAGGTCTACATCGGCTTTGCCGCCGGGGTGGGGAAGACCTACCGCATGCTCGAGGAGTCGCACGCGCTCAAGAAGCGCGGCGTGGATGTGGTCCTGGGGTTTATCGAGACGCACGGTCGCACTGAGACGGCCGCGCTCATGGAGGGGCTTGAATACTTCCCACGGCGCAAGGTCGAATATCGCGGACTCGTGCTCGAAGAACCCGATGTCGAGGGGATTGTCGCGCGCGCGCCGCAGGTGGTGGTGATCGATGAAGTCGCGCATACGAATGCGCCGGACTCGCGCAACCGCAAGCGCTACCAGGACGTGCTCGACATTCTCGAAGCGCGCATCAATGTGATCTGCGCCTTCAACGTGCAGCATCTGGAGAGCCTGAAGGAGGTCGTCGAGCGCGCCACCGGCGTGGTGATTCGCGAAACCGTTCCCGACAGCTTTCTGAAGCAAGCCGATCAAATCGTAAACCTCGACCTGGCTACCGAGGATCTCCTGGAACGCCTGCGCGCCGGCAAGATTTACGGCGAGCACAAGGTTGAGTGGGCGCTCGGCCATTTTTTCAAGGAAGGCAACCTTGCCGTGCTGCGTGAGCTGGCGCTGCGTGAGGTTGCAGAGAGCCTTGATCGCCACAGCCCGGCACAGGTCGCCGCCGGCGAATCCCGCCAGACCGGCGCGGGAACCGGACGGCTGATGGTGTGCATCTCCTCGTTCTCGCCGCGCGCCGCCATCTTGCTGCGGCGCGGCTCGCGCATGGCCGGACGGCTCAACACCGATTGGTACGTGGCCTACGTCGAAACGCCGAACGAGGCACCCGACCGCATCAGCGCCGAAGCGCAGCGCCACCTCCTGGCCAACATCCAGAAAGCCCGCGAGCTCGGCGCCATCGTGGTGCGCTTGCAGAGCACCGATCCCGTGGCGGCGCTCCTGAGCTACGCGCATCAACACGGCGTTGGGCACATCATGATCGGCCGCTCGAGCCAGCCGTGGTGGCAGCAGGTGCTGGGGCGGTCGTTTGTGGCCCGAATGGTGAAAGACGCCAGCGAGTTCGACCTCCACATCATCGCCCTTGAAGACGAGGAGGAGCGCGCATGAGCGTGCGGAGCAAGGTGTTGCTGGCACAGGCCCCTCTGGCCGCTGCGCTGGTACTGGTGGTGGTACTGGCCACCGCCACGCTCGGTTCGCTCAGCCAACATATGAACACCATGCTGGCGGACAACTACCGCAGCGTCCTCGCGGCCGAGCGCATGAAGGAAGCCATCGAGCGCATCCAGGATGCCCCGGCGCTGTCCCTGATCGGCAGCCCAACCGCCGTGAACGTGACCGCTGAGCGCCAGCGCTTCGAATCGGAGCTCAACGCCCAAGAGCACAACATCACGGAGCGGGGCGAGGCGGAAGGCACCAGCAAGTTGCGGGCGCTGTGGAGCGCGTACCAGGAACGCTTTGATCGCTTCGTTGCGATGACGGATCCTACCGCGGGGCGCACCTTCTTGCTCGATGAGCTCGAGCCCGCGTTTCTCGCGGTTCGCAAAGCCGCGGACACGATCCTGGCCATCAACCACGATGCCATCATGCACAAGAGCGAGGCGGCGCGGCAGGCGGCCGAACGGGTGAACACCACCCTGCTGCTGGCGTCGTTGGCGGCGCTGCTTGGAGGTAGCGTGTTGTCGATCATCATCACCAGTCGCCTCCTGCAACCGCTGCCGTTGATGGCCCGGACGGTGCAGCGCATTGGCGCGGGCGAGTTCGACGCGCGCATCACCATTCCCGGGCGCGACGAATTGGCGCAGCTTGCCAGCCACGTCAACGCCATGGCCGTGCAGTTGAGTCAGTATCGCCGCAGCTCGCTGGGCGACCTGCTCCTGGCGCAGCAGTCATCGCAGGCGGCCATCGATGGCTTGCCGGATCCGGTGGTCGTCTTCGATGTGCATGGGGGAGTGCTCAACGTCAACCGCGCCGCGGAAGCGCTGCTCGGCGTGACGCTGGAGGTTGCGGGCGATCCCTTGAGCGCGGTCGCGCCGCCGGTGCGGGTGGTCTTGCAGGCCGTGCGCGATCACGTGCTCAGCGGCAAGGGTGTCTTC
>CAZTDK010000651.1:0-4166 GCA_964611965.1 uncultured Binatia bacterium (SeqCode)
TCCGCCGCGGCAATCGGAGTGTTGTACAATCGCTTGCGAATTGATTCCGCATCTTCCTGCTGTTTCACCGACATGCCGGTGATGGCGTAGCCGACCAACGCCAAACACAGGAACACCAAGAGTGCTGCCAAAGCCAACATAGATGCGTTCCTCAGGTCCCGGTCGTCAAATAATCCAGCGCCGACAAATCGATTTCGTGGCTCGAAGCCTTCAGATGCTCGACGAAGCGCGGCCGGATGCCGGTCGGCAGATAGCGGCCCTCGATGAGTCCGTCGTGCCCAACGCCGTCGCGGTGAAAGACGAAAAGATCCTGCATCATGATAGTTTCGCCCTCGATCCCGGCGACCTCGCTGACGCTGATGACCCGACGCGTGCCGTCACTCAACCGAGACGTATGCACGATGATATTGAGCGCCGACGCGATCTGTTGGCGCATGGCGCGCATCGGCAACGTCAACCCGGCCATTTGAATCATCATCTCGAGCCGGCTCATCGCATCACGCGCCGAGTTCGCGTGGATCGTCGAGATCGAGCCATCATGGCCGGTGTTCATCGCCTGCAACATATCCAGCGCTTCGCCGCTGCGCACCTCACCGACGATGATGCGATCGGGACGCATGCGCAGGCAGTTGCGCACCAGATCGCGCTGCGTGATCTCGCCGCGACCTTCGATGTTTGGCGGCCGCGTCTCCAGGCGGACCACATGTGATTGCTGGAGTTGCAACTCCGCCGAGTCTTCGACGGTAATGATGCGCTCATCGTCCGGAATGAAGCTCGACAGGCAATTGAGCAACGTGGTTTTCCCCGAGCCGGTTCCCCCAGAAACCAGCAGGTTCAGCCGGGCGATCACCATTGTCCGCAGCAGCCCGAGCATTTCCGGGCTCAACGATCCGTAGCGCAGCAAATCCTCCGCGGTGAGCGGATTACGTCCGAAACGGCGGATCGACAGGATCGGCCCATCGAGCGCCAGCGGCGGGATGATGGCATTGACGCGCGAGCCATCGGGCAAACGGGCATCGACCATGGGCGAGCTCTCATCGATGCGGCGGCCGACTTTCGACACGATGCGATCGATGATTTGCAGGAGGTGGGCGTCGTCGCGAAAGATCACTCCCGTGGCTTCCAGCTTGCCACGCCGCTCGACGTAGACGTGCGATGCGGTGTTGACGAGGATGTCGGAGATCTCCGGATCGCGCGTCAGCGGTTCGATGGGACCCAGGCCGTGCACTTCGTGCAGGATCTCTTCGCAGAGCTGCTCGCGCTCGCGTTCGCTGAGCGGCACGACTTGCTCGTCGATGAGCTTGCGGATGACGATCTTGAGCTCGGCGCTGGCCTGATCAATTCCGGCGCGGGCGATGCTGTTCATGTCAATGCGATCGAGGAGCTCGCGATGGATACGCAACTTGAGATCTTGATGGGTACGCTCGGCGGCGGTCCACCGCGGCCGCGCCGACTCGCGTGGGACGATCTCGGCGAGCACCGGGGTCGCCGGTTTGCGCCCGAGCCCGACACGATCTCTGAGTTTCATGGTTTCAATCAACTCCTTCTACCGAAGAAACGCTGCAGAATACCCGGCTCGGATTCGCCGGCCGCGGCTTCGCCCATGAGCTTTGCGGTGAGCTCGTCCACCGATCCAGCCAGGGCGGTTTGCCGCACACCGTTCAGCGGCGTGCCGGCGTTCATGAGATCGCTGGCGGTTGTCTGATCACGCGCAATCGACATTAGCGGTTCCTTGCCGATGGCGCGCGCCGCTTCCGCCACGGGCACCGGCCCGCGTACCGCTTGGCCCACCAACAAATCGACGCGCTCCGTGGGCACATTCAAGCGTCCCAGCAGCTCCACAATGCGGCGTGCCGCGCGCACACCCGGCACCGACAAGTCGGTCAGCAGCAGAATGCGATCCGAATGTTCCAGGGCCGCGAGCGTCGCGCCGGTAATGAACCGCGAGGTGTCGATGATGATGTAGCGAAACTGCGTGCGCAACAAACCCAGCAGGAGATCCACCTCTGGATGGCCGACAGCGTCAGCCTCTTCCATCAGCTGCGGCGCCGGCAGCACGAACACGCCACAGGGGTGGCGCGTCATCACGTCCTGCAGAAACACTGCATCGACCTCGCCGCGCGCGCCGGCAATCGCTGCCAGGGACTGCGAGGGCGTGAGATTGAGAAAGGCGGCCACGTCGCCACGCTGAAGGTCGAGGTCGACGATGACCACACTCGACTCCGTGCGCGTCGCCAGACGGACGGCAACGTTCACCGCCAACGTGGTCACTCCGAGTCCGCCACGCGCCCCGCAAAAGGTAATCACCTCACCCACGTTGTCGGTCGCGGGGCGCACGCCGCCCGCCTGCGTGAGCTTGATGAGCACCTTGTTGAGCTCTTTGGCATCGAGCGGCAGCGACATGAAGTCACTCGCCCCGGCTTTGAGGGCAGCCCGTAGGGTCTGCACGCTGCTGTCCGCGGATGCCGCCACCGGAACCACGTGGGGAGCGCGCTCGCGCAGCTGCTTCAAGAGCGTCAGCGCTTCATCCAGCTTGCTGCCGAACTCAATGACCACCAACCGGCAGCGCACGGCGCGCAACTGGTTGAAGAGATCATCAAACTTGCACAACCGTACAGCGAGGTTGAACTCGTCGGCGAGCTTTTGGATCGGGTCGCGATTTCCAGTCCCATCCGGAGTGACCCAGAAAATTATTCCTTCAGCTTGCTGATTCACGTGAGAATCTTACCCTTCTCGCAGTGCGTGCCATTGGTTGCGTCCGGCATTCGTACAGCTGCGGGCACATCATTGCACCAAGGTAACCTCGGAACCGGCGCAGCGGAGCTCGACGAGCATCGTGGGGTCTGGCGTTGTAGACGGATCGTCGATGCTTAACACTTTAATGACCCCAAAACCCTTCGTTTGCGGCGCCGCTACACCAGTTGACAGATACGTCGGATCACAGTCGAAAAATGCAATCAGGAAGGAGTCAATAGGAGGGTCGTTATTTACACAAGAAAACAAGTCATTTTCGAGAGAACCAAGAAAGGACTGACGTAAGTTGAAATTGCTCTGCAGAACAGGTGGAGCCCCAGTCCCTCCGCCGCATTGCGACGGCATATGCTGCAAGAAATCAGATTGATTGACCCCGCCGTCTGGATAGTCGAAGTTTGCCCAACCAAGATAGTCGCTACGGCTGGAGTTCCCATAATGGATAATCGCTTGCGGGCGCACCGTGCAGTCCGGAGGGTCGAACCGAACCGGCTGGTACGCGGGGTTACCTGCGTTATCCGGCTCACAGTTGCTGCCTATGCCCATGGCGAGCGGCAGGGTGGGCCGTACGGCTGCGACGGCGGTCTTCGTTACAGTCGATGTGCCTTGGCCGAACATCCCAGCTAGAATGTTCTGTACACCTGACACCGAAACGGTTGCTTGCGCCGCGGTGGCCGGAACGGCATCGGGAGTGAAAGTTGTTCCGTCCCAAGAGCCGAGAACGATACACGTAGATGAGCCCTCACCGCATGCGGTCGGGCCGGGCTGTCCACCGATACTGTTTTGGCCCGCCACTAACTGGCCGTCGGAGACCGATATTGTTGCGGCTGCTGCCGTCGCGGCGGCATCAGCGGCGGTCTGAACCTCGGTTGCAGTTAAGGCCAAATGGGCCACGTCCACCGCAACAGCGGCGATCGCGACAAAGGCCACGAAGCCGACCCCCATGATGATCATCGCTTGCCCGCTCTGGTTTCGCAGTGGGTAGTACATTGGAACTAACTCCTCGCCGTGCCGCGCGTCTCCTCAAGGTATTGCCGGGAAGCGTGGGCGCGTTGCATCGCTCTGACTCGCCTTGGTTCGGGCTTGCTCAGCTGTCAAAGGGCCGCGATCTGTCGGCAACGGAAGCTCGGTACCTGGTGGCAACGGGTGGACGAGCACGGGCTTGACGATGACCATCAGCTCCGTCACATCGTCTTCGTAATCGGTGTTGCGGAAGAGATATCCGAGGTACGGAATATCCTTGAAATACGGCAAGCCGCGCACGGTCTCCGTTCTGAGGGTCTGCATGAGCCCGCCGATGATCAGGGTCTCCCCGTTGCGCAGCCGTGTGCTGGTGGAGGCGCGGCGGGTTCGAAATGTCGGAATGCCTTCGACCTCATTACTGAAGTCTGGTTGGCTGACTTCGGGGGTGACGG
>CAZTDK010000652.1:0-4164 GCA_964611965.1 uncultured Binatia bacterium (SeqCode)
TATTGTGCCGCCGAGTAGCCGGCCCGTCGTTGAGCAATTGTCCTCAACCGGTGTGATGCGCTTGCAATCGACTCATCACGGTGCCGAGTTCGCCCACCTCGACCGGGACGCCGTTCTGGTATGCAATCACTTGATTCGAAAACGGTGACACACGCGCTCCCGGTGTGAGGATGCCGACCAGATTCAACGGGTCCGCTGCCGCGACGATGAGCGGCTCCGCCTCGGCGGGCGCCCGACGCACGGCGCGCAGCGTGTCCACCGCTTCGGGCAAGGCGAACTGCTCGCCAATGAAACCCGCGACAAAACGGCCGCCACGGATCTCGCCGCGCGCTTCCATGCGCCGATAAATGCCGAGCAGCACGCGCCACGCCGGCGCGCGCACCTCGCGCGCCAGCAGCTCGCGCAGGACGACGCCGTAGCGGCGCAACAACTGGCGCGCGAACATCTCAACCCTGCGGGTCGTATCAACGTCATCCACCACCGAAGTTTCGCGCGAACCCACCGCCCCCTCCCGCCACGGCTTTGGAGACGCCCTACGCAGTAGAGACCAGCGGCCGACGGGCATGAGGCGTTTCGCGGCACCGCCGCGCACGGCGCGCAGGCGATGCCGCGGCTGCCGCCGTTTCAGCTCCGGCAGCAGCAACGTGCGGAGTCCGGCAATGCCGTCACCGGTGACCAGCCCACGCGCCACCAGCTCCCACAACGCATCTTCGGTTTGTCCGGGCAGCGGACCGGTGGCGCGCGCAATGTCGGTGAGAAAGCTGGCGCCATGCGCCTCGAGGTAATCCAGAACGTCACGGGCCGCCGGCGACAGATCCGCGGTGAGGTCGACGTCCGGGTCCGGCGGCTCCAGCAGCGCCGGCAGCGCCTCCCGCATGACGAACGCCAACGGCGCGGCGCGCGTCGGTGCCACCCGGCGGCGGCCGCGTGGCGCAACGGCCCCCTCGTCCTCGACAACACTCGGTGTCAGCCGCAGCCGGCCCCACGCCACTTCGCCCGCAAGACACAGATGCTCGAGGTCCGCCGGATCGTATAGAGTGATGCGCGCCGGCAACACGTCGCGCTCCCACGCCGGGGCCGGCAGCTCAATCCCTTGGAGCTGCGCGATGATCTGCGCCACCCCGTCGCGCTTGTGTAGCTGCGTGCCGGGTTGCACGTGCTGCCAACGCAACAGGAAGCGGATGTACTCCGCCGCCGTAACCGCCTCGATCTCCTTGCGCAGGCGGCCGATGGTGAGGCGATGGATGCGGGCCAGCAGGCGACGATCGCACCAGCCCTGCGGGCGGCGTAGGTTCGAAGAGTCTTCTCCCTCTCCCTTTGGGAGAGGGCCGGGGTGAGGGCCGCTTGGCGTGACAAAGGACCCTCGCAGCACCAGGCCTTCCGACTCGAGCCGCAGCAACGCAGCTTCCACCTTGGTGTCGGCAAGCCCGAGAAGGGCAGTCAGGTCTGCGACGGTGACCGGGCCGAGGCATTCCATCCAACCTTGCACGATGGCGCGGATCGCATCTTCCGGTTCAGGTGGCGTCTCGGCTTGAAGGCCCGAAGGCGTGTGAATGCGCAGCGGCGGCAGCGGCGGATCGAAGCGCACGCCGGGCAGCGCGGCGGTGGCAATGACAATGCGCTCCGCCGCAACCAGCGCCGCGTGCTCGCCCCAGCGCGCGATCGTGGCACGGCGATCCTGGATGAGGTGAGCCGCAAGCGCGAGGCGGAGAGGGAAAAGCGAAGAACTCGTTCCCCTCTCCCCCTGGGGATTGTAGATTTTCTCCGGTTCGGAGGTTTCGGGTGTAGGGGCAGTTCGGGAACTGCCCGAAAGGGAGCGTCGAATCGGTAGCGCCGAGTGGGGCGACTCCCGAATCGCCCCTACATCGCGAGAAGATCGGCAGTCCCCTCGGAAGAGGGTTAGGGTGAGGACGTTAGATGACGACTCGCCCGCCTCCCAAACAGGAGTCGGCAGCACGCCGACGCTCAGCAACAGATCATGCAGCTCATCGGCGTCACGCACGTCCGGCCACGCCTGCGCCCGCACTTCATCAATCGCCGTCTGGTCGAGCGCGCCGATACCGCCGGCAAGATCCGGATCCAACCGGCGCAGCGAGACGGCGCGGGCACGGCGCTCTTCGAGCGGTGCATCGTCGAGAAACGCATACGGGTTGGCATTGAGGATCTCGTGCGAAATCGGCGACGGCGCGGCGGTGTCGACACACAGGGTGTGCACCGCGCCGCCCTCGATCGCCACGATGACCGCGCGCAGGCCGTCGAGATCCATCGCCTCGTGCAGGCAGTTGTCGATGGTTTCGTTGACCAGCGGATGATCGGGCAGCTCGATCATCCCGCCCGGATGATTGTCGCCGCACGCCAGCTGCGCCGGGAATACCGCCGCCAGCAGATCCTCGGCGCGCATCCGCTGGATCGGCATCGGGACGCGCTTGCCGCCGCTGTGCCGCAACAGCGCCAGCGCCCGCGTTGCATTCCAGCGCCAGCGCGTGCCGAACATCGGCGCGGCGAGCGCGGCCTGGGTGAGGTCGGCTTCGAGGCTGGCAGGCCGCACCATCTGAAAAACGTTCTCGAGCGGAAAGCTGTGCTGCTCGCCGAGCGACAAGACGATGCCGTCGTCGGTGGCCGCCGCCTGGAGCTCGAAGTCGAAGGTGCGACAGAAGCGTTTCCTCAGCGCCAGCCCCCAGGCGCGATTGATGCGGCCACCGAAGGGCGCGTGCAGCACCAACTGCATGCCTCCACCCTCGTCGAAGAAGCGTTCGGCGATCACCGTGGTTTGCGTCGGCAGCGCACCGAGCGCGGCCTTGGTGTCGGCGATGTAGGTCACGATCTGTTCTGCGCCAGCCTGGTCGAGACCGCATTCGGATTGCAGCCAGGGGATGACCGGCGTCGATGCTTGCGAGTTATCCCTCGATATAGCCCCTGAAACGACGGGGCCTACTCGGGACGAACGGAGAATAGATTCGGATGCAGAATTTGAAACCGTTCGCCCTGAGCAGCCGCCTTCCTCTGGCGGCGTATCGAAGGGCGCTCCTTCGCCTGCACTTTTCTGCGAGAGAATGGAGCCGAGGCGCACCGCCACCTCCTCGCGCAACTCCGCCACCGCGGCCGACAGCTCCGCGGTGCGCGACGGGGCTTCACCGAGCCAAAAGGGAATCGTCGGCGGCGCGCCTTGTGCGTCTTCGACGCGGATTTTACCCATCTCGACGCGACGGATGCGCCACGAGCGGTTGCCGAGCAGGAAGATGTCGCCGCCCATGCTCTCTACCGCGAAGTCTTCGTTGACTTTGCCGACGAAGATCCCGGCCGGTTCCTCGATGACGTCGTAGTCGGCGGTATCCGGAATCGCGCCGCCACCGGTAATCGCCGCCAGACGGGCGCCGCGGCGGGGACGGAGCTGGTGATGCACCCGGTCACGGTGCAAGTGCGCCGAGCGCCGCCCACGGCTAGTGGCGACGCCTTCGCAGAGCATCTCCAAGACCGCCTCGAAGTCGTCACGCCGGAGGTTGCGGAATGGGTAGGCGCGATGGACGAGCTTCCACACCTCGTCCTCAGACATCTCCTGCTGGCTGGCGACCATGGCGACGATCTGCTGGGCGACGATGTCGAGCGGGTTCTCCGGGATCTCGATGCGATCGAGCTGGCCGGCGCGAATAGCACGCACGGCGGCGGCGCATTGCACCAGGTCGTCGCGCGTCAGTGGAAACAAGATGCCCTTGGGCACCGCGCCGAGCCAGTGACCGGAGCGGCCGACACGTTGCAGCAGCGTTGCCAGCGCGCGTGGCGCGCCGAGGTGGCAGACCAGGTCGACGTGGCCAACATCGATCCCCAGCTCGAGCGACGCCGTCGCCACCACAAGCGGCAGCGCGCCGCTCTTGAGACCTTCCTCCGCCTGCAGGCGGATCTTGCGCGACAGGCTGCCGTGATGCGCGGCGACCTTGCCCACTCCCAAACGCTCTTCGAGTTGGTGCGCGACGCGTTCGACCAGGCGGCGCGTGTTGACGAAAACGATGGTCGTGCGGTGCGTCTGCGTGTGCGCCACGATGCGGTCGTAGATGTCGTCATACAGCTCGTGCGTCGCGATCGGACCGAGCTCGTGGCCGGTGACCTCGATGCTGAGATCGAGCTGGCGCTTATGGCCAACGTCGACGATGGCGCAGTCAGGCGGGC
>CAZTDK010000653.1:0-4162 GCA_964611965.1 uncultured Binatia bacterium (SeqCode)
CCCAAGCCGCCCTGGCCGCGTGATGCGGCTAGCATCACTTTCCTGTCGTGCACCCTGGTCTGGCATTGTCGCTGCTGCGTCGTCGCGGCGTGGAGTCTGCCGGATGATCGAGCCGCCGGAGAGTGCGGGCGGGCTTCGTGCGTGTCCGGCCGTGGGCGAGGGATACGGCCACGCGCGCTCGACCTACGTGCGCCGCCGGCCCGAGGATACGGTCCTGCACCGTGTGCTGCGCGAGCATCTCGAGACGTTCCTGACCGAGGCGCGGCGGCGTGGTGACGGGACCGGATTGCCGCGCTTCGTCGAGCGCGAGCTACGCGAGTTCTTGAGCTGCGGCGTGCTGGCGCGCGGCTTCGCGCGCTTCCGGTGCACCGACTGCTTCCGGGAGATCCTGGTCGCCTTCTCATGCAAGGGGCGCGGCTTCTGTCCATCGTGCGGCGGCCGGCGCATGGCCGAGTTGGCGGCGCATCTGGTCGACGGCGTGCTCGGTGGCTTGCCCGTGCGGCAGTGGGTGCTGACCCTGCCGTACCGGCTACGCTACGCTCTGGCGTGGGACCACCGGCTGTGCCGCGCCGTGCTGGCGGTATTCGTCCGCGCAGTCCTGGGGTTCGAGCGCCGGCGGGCCGGACCATTGCGGATTTCGGAGGGTGGATTGCGGAGTATCTGCGATCTCAAAAATCTGCCGCTGGCACGTGCGCAGGGGGCTGGGGTCCATGACGAAGGATGAGCTCAAGCAGCGAACGCGACGATTTGCTCTGGACGTGATGCGGTTGGTCGATTCGTTGGCGCGCACCAGGGCCACCGAGGTGCTCGGCAGGCAGCTCCTGCGGTCGGGGACGTCAGTGGGAGCAAACTACCGCGCGGCCTGCCGTGCCAAATCGTTGGCCGACTTCATTTCCAAAATGGGCATCGTCGAGGAGGAAGCCGACGAATCGATCTATTGGATCGAACTGCTTGTCGAGAGCGGCAGTGTCCCCGCCGATGGAGTCGAAGCCTTGCTGCAAGAGGCGAACGAACTTCTGGCCATCACGGTGGCCTCAATCAAGACCGCTCGCCTGGCCAAGCAGCGGACCAAGTAAGGGGAATCCGCAATCCGAAATCCGCAATCCGGAATCGGTGCGCGTCCCGAGTGCGGCGGCCGCTTACGGTTCCTGGCGGCCATCGAGGACCGGGCCGTGATCGCGAAGATCCTCGGTCACCTGGGCTTGCCAAGCGACCCGCCCCGTGCCGAGCCGGCGCGCCTGCCAGAGTTGCTCCCGGGCGTCGAGGCGCCCACCGACTGGTTCAGCGCGTAGCCAGCCCGTGCCGAGATGCGCCCGCGGCGGGCACTCTCGTCGGCACCGGCACACGCGCGGCTCCCGCAGAGCGTCCCGTGACGCTTGACGCGGCCTTTATGCGCGCCGTATACACGGGATCAATCTGGGATCAATCTGGATCAATCTGAGATTGCGCGCGACTGCTCGCATGTGAGAAACGTCTGATAGGGAGGCCTTACGTCAATTCGGTGCTTTATGCTACCTACCCGCCCGCGCGCCAACGAGAGCCGAAAGGCGCCGATGAAATCAGCGTCGGGGGTGTTCTATCGAGGCCGAGTTGGGCAGTTCGGCACCAGCTTCGGACAAATCTCGGACAGTAGGCCATGAGAATTGTACTCTGGCCGAAAAGGTGTTACCCGGAGCCGTCAAGTATACCGACGGGGGTAAGAATGAAGGGATCGGCAGCAAGGCAGGTTAGTTGCGCATTGGTCTTGGGGACTTCTCCGGCGCTGCTGTCTGCCCTGCTCTTGTTCGCTAGCGCACACACGGCACGGGCCGCTGGTGTCGTCGGTAGCGGCACCGCTGATAGTTGCACCGACGCGGCGCTGAATGCGGCGCTGATCGGGGGCGGGTTGGTGGCGTTCAACTGCGGCCCCGCTCCGGTCACGATCGACATCAGCCCAGGCGCAGGTGGTAGCGGCACCAAGACCATTGCTGCCGACACCACCATTGACGGGAGGAGTCTGGGTTTGATCACGATCAGCGGCGGGACTAGCGTGCGCGTGTTCTACGTGTACGGCGTCAACTTCACGGTCCAGAACCTGATCATCGCCAACGGCAATAGCGCAGGCGCGGGCGGCGGCGTCGGCGGCGGCGGCGGCATCGCTAATGGCGACGGCACGCTGACTGTCGCTAACAGCACCGTCTCCGGCAACATCGGCGGCGGTATCACCAACGCCGCCACCGGAACGCTGACGGTCACTAACAGCACCGTCTCCGGCAATATCGCAGGCGCGGACGGCGACGCCGCCATCTTCAACTCCGAATTCGGTACGCTGACGGTCACTAACAGCACCGTCTCTGGCAATAGCTACGGCGGCATCTCGAACGTCGGGACGCTGACGGTCACTAACAGCACCTTCTTCGGCAATAAGAACGGCGTTGGCGTATCAGGCGGCGGCATCTCGAACTTCGGCACGCTGACGGTCACTAATAGCACCTTCTTCGGCAATAGCTTCGGCATCTACAACCAGGGTGGTAGGGTAACGTTTAGCAACACCATCGTCGCGGATGGTTGCGTTGGCCCCATCACGGACGGTGGCCACAACATCGACAACGGCACGACGTGCGGCTTCTTGGGCCCAGGCTGCACCAGCATCAGCGGCAACTCGTTCTGTGAGAACCCACTGCTCGATCCGGCGGGTTTGGCGGATAACGGTGGGCCTACTCAAACCATTTTGCTCCAGATGGGCAGTCCGGCGATCAACGCCGGCAACGAGTCGGTCTGCTCACAGCCACCCGTGAACAACCTCGACCAACGCAGCTACGTCCGAGGCGCCACAAGCTGCTCCATCGGTGCCTACGAGTACGACGCTGTCCCAGCATCACCAACCCCTACGCCAACGCCCAGCGCAAGCACCTGTGGCGGCGACTGCTCATTGGAGCAGTTCTGCTGTAACGGCGTGTGCAAGGACGTCTTCAGTGATCCGAACAACTGCGGAAATTGCGGCATCAGCTGTCCCATAGGCGACGCCTGCCTCGGCGGTCTATGCACCATCCCTCAGTGCAACTGCTCGTTCGAGCAGTTCTGCTGTGACGGCGGGTGCACCGACGTCTTCAGTGATCCGAACAACTGCGGAAATTGCGGCATCAGCTGCCCCGTCGGCGACGCCTGCTACGGTGGTCTATGCACCAGTCTCCTTGGAAGTGCGATCGCTGCGACTGACACGTGTATCCCGGTTTCCGACCCCTCGGGCTTTTCGCCGACGGGTGGCTTCGCGCTCATCGGTCCCGAGTTGGTCTCCTACTCGGGTATCGGCAACTCATGCAGCGGCGGGTCAGCGACCATAACCCGTGTAGCGACTGCGGGAACCGCAGGAGCCCTGACGGGTGTGACGCGCAATCTCAACGGTCTGGGAGGCGCGCACGCCGCAGGGACCACGGTGATCCCAACGTGCGTCGTGGGCACCGGCACGGGTACCTGCACCGAGACCACGCTGGCTAGCTGCCTCCCTGGTGGCGGGTTGGTCACGTTCAATTGCGGGGGCGCCGCCACGATTACCGTCGCAAGCACCCAGATCATCAGTGCCGATACTGTTATCGACGGCGGGGGGCTGATCACGATCAGCGGGGGGAACAGCGTGGGTGTCTTCTCCGTGGACGCTGGCGCCAACTTCACGGTCCAGAACCTGACCATCAGGGACGGCAGTAGCGCGACATCCGGCGGCGGCATCTTGAACCACACCGGCACGCTGACAGTCACCAGCAGCACCTTCTCCGGCAACCGCGCTGCCCTCCCAGCGGGGCCCGACGGCTACTACGGCGGCGCCATCTACAGCGGCGGTCCGCTCACGGTCACCAACAGCACCTTCTCCGGCAATAACGTGGGCTACGGCACCGGCGGCGGCGGCATCTCCGGCGGCGCCATCTACAGCGTCGACACGGCGACGGTCAGCAACAGCACCTTCTCCGGCAATATAGCGGCCTACGGTGGCGCCATCTTCAGCACCTTCACGCTGACGGTCACGAACAGTACCTTCTACGGCAATATCGCGGGCGGCGATCAAGGCGGCAGAGGCGGCGCCATCGCCAACGACGGCGGCACGCTGACGGTCAGCAACAGCACCTTCTCCGGCAATATGGCAAACTCCATTGGCGGTGCCATCCTGAGCCCCGGTCCGCATTACACC
>CAZTDK010000654.1:0-4147 GCA_964611965.1 uncultured Binatia bacterium (SeqCode)
CCTCAATGAGACAAAAGATCTCACCGCAAGAGGCGCGAAGACGCGGAGATGAGAAGGATAAACCAATGCGGAGATCAAAAAAGCAAAGGTCATTGTCGATGGGCTTTTGTTCACGGAGTTCTCGCGTCTCGAATGTGCATCCTCAGCGCCTCCGCGTCGCTGCGGTGAGTTCCTTTCTGTCACATTGGGGCTAAGGTATGCGGCCAGCGTCATTTCTTCGGATCGCTACCCGTTGGGTCACTGCAGACTGCCAAGTCCGACGCGCTGTTAGTCTAGCTTCTGTCTTGAAATCAGTTTCGGCGGCTGTTTTCAGGGATAAGCGAAGGCCGTAGCAGCGCCAGAATCGTACGCGCGAGGATCTCCGCACACCCTATGCCTCGCCAAAATCCCATCCGCGGCGCTCAACAACCTCTCGCCACTCGTAGCGGTGATGGAGATCACCGACACGGGGCAGCGAAGCCACTCTTGCCTGTGTTCTGCCCTGCCAGAACGTGCTGCCAAGAATTTTCGGGAGGGACAGGGCTGGGCGAGCCATCACTCCAGACGCATGAGCCGATCCACGCGTCCGCGTTTCAGATACAATCGATTGAAGATCATCAGGTGGACGTTGCTGGCGACGAAGCCCGCCAACGCCATGGCCGCCTTCGCGGGGTATCCGCGCACGGCGCTGTGAGGATTCATCCATTTGAGGAGCGGCCACACGGTGGTCGCCGCAGTGCCGAGCAAGATGACAAGGGCGTTGCCAACGGTCACATTCCAATGTAGGGCCGGCAAGGGTGAGTCCCACGCGGTGACTGCCATCCAGACCAGCAGGACCACCAGCGCGATGGCTCCGCCGATGGCACTGGCACGCAAGACTGGAATCAGTCGCCAGATCTTGAAGAACAATCCGGATCCGGTCTCGAGCTGTAGGGCCAGATCGTGTCGGCGGCAGTCCGCCGAATCGGACGGTTGCTTCATCAGGTCGGCGAGTTGGAGGAAGGGCCAAGCCTCGGGCGGCGCATCGACTTCGAAATCACCCCACGTCCCCGTGCCCCCGGCATCGACATGCTCGCGTTGCAGGGCGGCGACAGTGTGTTTCGTCATCAGGTAGCCGCTTGTCATTAGGGCATAGGCCTCGACCTCCGAGAACGAATCGAGGTCGGTGCGGATGGCGGCGAGGTGGCGCTGTACGTCGCGATCGATCTTATAGCTCGTCATCGAGCGATCGGGGACCGGGATGGGGTCTTGGCAGCCGGACCAATTCAGCGGGGCGACGTTGAGGTCCTTTTTCAGGTGGATGAAGAACAGGCCCTGCAATGCGTGGTTCTCGACACGGCCGCGGAGATCCTGGAACTCGGCTTCGCGGATGCGGGCCTGCAGGATGCTGTTGGCGCGGAGCGGTACGCCGATGAGGGTGTCGGACGGCCGTTCCAGGTCGCCCATCTGTCCCGACGCATCGCTACAGAGGATCATGGTGCAGCCTTCGTCGAGGAGCGCTTCGACCCCCTGGTTGTCGTGCACGCCACCGTCTACGAGGCGCACGGTGCGGCCGGGATAGAGTCCTTTCAGCACCAGCGGCTCGAAGATCCCGGGCACGCAGGCCGAGGCGGCGACGGCGTCGCCTAGGCGAAACGCCCGATGTGCTTCGGTCGGAGCCTGATCGTAGTAGAGGCGGCGGTAGCGGACGTTGGCGTCGATGTCCGTTTCGGGATCGAAGAGCCCCGGCGGCTCGCCCATCCAACTCGCGGTGAACTGCCAGTTGTGTCCCGAGTTCAGCGAGGTCGCGTTGAGGAGGAGGACGGGAACCTTGGCCCGGCGTTGCCAGTTCGAGAATCTCGGATTGAAGTCGCTTGTCAGGTTCCCGGCGCAGGGAGTGACAAAGAGCTGCGGCATCGTCCGATCGGCGCTGTCCTTCCCGTCGTGCACCCGCGCGAAGAGCTCGCTTTCGTACAGCCTCCCCAGGCGATTGCTCCGGGTGTACGTGTCGGTGACCACCATCCGGAGGTTGTCGCTGAGACTGGAGAGCGCTTGCATGCGCAGGTTGCCCTGGGTCCCCTTCAAGAAGGCGCACTGTACGCGACGAACGATGTCGATGTAGTCTTGGCGACTGATCGCCTTGCCGTTCGACTGCCCGGCGCTCGCGCCCGCCGCGCCGCGTGTCGGCCGGTCGGGCCGAGTTTCGAGGAGATGCTGGATTTCCAGGTAGTAGTGCGCTCCGATGATGCTGCCGCCGGAGACGGTTGACAGCACCTCGACGTAGCGAAGCACGTCCATCTCGGCGAGACGGGCCAGGACACCGATGTGGAACAGCGAGGCGCGGAACCCACCGCCTGACAGTGCGAGTCCGACCTTGCCTCGATAACACGACGAGGCCGTCTCGGCGTCGTCGCCGAGGAACGCATGGAGCGCGCGCCAGGCTGGAGACCACGTCGCCGGATCGGCGCCTTCCGGCGGCGTTCCCACCTGCTGCAAACGCGCCAACCCGACCAGCTGCTTGAAGGTGGTCTGCCGTTCCCACGGCGACGAGGGCAGGTGCGTGCTCGCGTACGCCAGTTGCGATTCGGCGTCCGCATAGCGACGCAATCCGAAGTACACCTCGGCCCACGTGACCGCGTCCCAGTAGCTCCTCTGCGGCTTCGACGCCTGTTCGAAGTAGGCCTGGAGGTATGTGAGGATCGCGTTGCGTAGCTCGTCCGCTTGCCTCGCGTATATGTCGGCCTGGACCGGTTCCGTACCGGAGCGGCGGGCGATTGCCTTGGCGCGTTCGACCAGGATGTCGAGCGCATATGCCGCGTTCACACCGGCGTACGCGCGCTCCTGGATGTACGGTTCCTGGGGTACCTTTCGCTCCCAACCCGCGCGATACAGCGCCAGGGATTCCTGAAGATCGTCGAGTTGGCCCGCGAACTCGAACTTGCGTTTGAAGACGGCGCCGCCGAGCGCAAGCGTCTCCGGATTGGTGGTGGCTCGCTCGCGCAGGCCGATCTCGTCCAGCACCGCCAGCGCGGCGCTGAAGCGCACGCTTGGTAACAGCTCCTCGTCCTTGTAAGTGCACAACGCCAGCTGCTGCGTAAGCCACAGGCCCTCGTCTCCCGAGAACGGCACCGAGAGGATTGGCGGGGTCTGGTCGTCTCGTCCGAGCGCTCGGGCGATGAGCTTGCGCGCATCGCCGAATGCGAGCGCGTCCTTGAGATCCCTTACCAGTGCCTTCAGGTCGGGAAAGGCGGGAACTGACACGCTCCCCTTCGCGATCTTGTTCGCATCCTGAACCGTCTTAGTGGGCGTTCTCATGTCGATCTCCTCCACCCGATGAGCACTCGCCATCGCAGCACCATCGCCGCGAGCGTGACGACGCCGTAGACGGATCCGCCGATCACCAGGATCCACTTGATCGACGAGACCGCGCATACCAGCGGCGCGATTGTATAGTGTCCGTGAAGCTCCGCCGTCATGCCGATGTTCTCGAGCACGTCGCACAGTCCGGCGATCCAGATCGCGTAGGCGACGCGTGGACCCAATCGGGCAAGGCCGCCTGTCAATACGACGGCCCCGAAGAAACCGGCGAAGGCGAGCGTTGTCGAGTAAAGCGCGATGAAGACATAGTCGAGACGGATGTCGGCCAGCGCGAGGTCATGGAGCGGGCCGCTCCAGGCATCGACGATCTTCGTGGCCGCTGTCTCGGTCGGGGCGAGCTCCAGCGCGGCGATGCGGTGGCCGCCAACGAGCGCGAGCGGCGCGCCGTGTTCTCCGAGCAGCGTCATCACCTGCAGCGTTCCGGCAAGGAGTATCGCGAAAGCGACGACCTGGGCGGAGCGCGGGATCATTGGGTCACCTCATCGAGCTGGGCGGATTGACGAGGTGCCACGTGCGCCTCACCGCTGCGCTCGGTCGCGGGAGCGGATAGCAAATGTTTGCCGGAAGACATGGGGTTCGTACCTCAGGCGCGCACGCATCTCGCGCTCGGAAAAGGACCCTCCCGCACCCCGCCTCGTCCAGGTGGCCGACGCTGGTGAGATTGTCGCCGCTCCAGAGGTCGGCGGATGCACCAATTGCTGCGAGCGGCGGTCGGCAGCGTCAAATCCTGCGGATCGGGTTTTCGGGAGGGACAGGCTCATGCGCAGTTGGAGCGCGTACCTCCGTCCTCGGACTGTTCGTTAGCGAACTT
>CAZTDK010000655.1:0-4142 GCA_964611965.1 uncultured Binatia bacterium (SeqCode)
CGAAATTTCGGACAAGTTGAGGGTTCATTCGAGCGCCAGCTGCCAAATTTGGGACAAGTTGAGGGTTCATTCGGGCGCCGGCTGCCAAATTTGGGACAAGTTGAGGGTTCATTCGGGCGCCGGCTGCGAAAATTGGGACGCCGCGAGGGTTCATTCGGGCGCCGGGCTCGAAAATTCCAAGACGCCGAGGGTTCATTCGGGCGCCGTGAGCGACTGAACCCTCGCGGCGTCCGAACGAACCGGCACCGGGCCCGATCAATCGAGCCCGGGCCTCGAACGAACCGGCCCGCTCTGGGATACAGCGCAGCCGTGGCCCGCCGCTGTGCCGCGCTCGGCCGGCGGAGCGCACGCCGCCGGACTTTCATCAGCAGCGCCGTACGGCCGTGCGGACGGCGCGCTCGAAACGCCACGCCGGCGCCTGTCGGCGAGCAGCGGGCTCGTGGGCGCAGGGCAACTCTTCCTGGCGAGCACGACGGGTCCGACGGTCGGGCCGCTCCACATGGCTGGAAATACTTTACAATAATTCTCCGTAGGTCTGATCACACGCCTCGCACCGCCCTCGCCACCCGATGGATTGTTGCCGCTGGGCGCCGTTCGTGTAGGATCGCCGCATGGCTCACGATGAAGTTTCGCTTTCGCTGTTATGGGAGACGTTCACCGGCTACCAGCGGACCGCAGCGCTCAAGGCGGCGATCGAGCTGGACGTCTTCACCCACATCGCTGCGGGTGCGGCAACCATTGACGCGCTGGCGGCGCGCTGTCATGCAGCGCCGCGCGGCTTGCGTCCCTTGTTGAATCACCTGGCGATGGACGGCTTCGTCACCAAGGACGGTGAACGCTACGCTCTGAGCGCGACCGCCGCCGCATTCCTCGACCGCAGCGTACCAACCTATCTGGGCTCGGCGGTCAGCTTCATCGCGTCGCCGAGCGTGGTCGAAGGCTTCTCGCGCCTGACCGACGCGGTACGCTGCGGCGGCACGGCGGTTCCGGAGCATGGGTCGCTGGCGCCGGATCATGCCATGTGGGTCGAGTTTGCGCGTAGCATGGCACCGCTCGCCGGCATGACCGCGCAACTGCTCGCCAACCTGCTCGCCGCCGAGCAGGCGCCGGCGTGGCGGGTGCTCGACATCGCCGCCGGCCACGGCATGTTCGGGATCACGCTGGCGCGTCTCAATCCGCGCGTGCAGGTCACCGCGCTCGACTGGCAGAACGTCCTGGCCGTGGCGGAAGAAAATGCGCGGGCCGCCGGCGTCAGCGCGCGCTTCCGCACCCTCGCGGGCAGCGCCTTCGACGTGCCGTTCGGTGACGGCTACGACCTCGTGTTGCTGCCAAACATCCTGCATCACTTCGATCCGCCGATGTGCGAGCGCTTGCTGGCCAAGGTGCGCGCCGCGCTCGCGCCGGGCGGCCGCGCCGTCATCGTCGAGTTCGTCCCCGACGACGACCGCTCCGGTCCCGCCGACGCCGTACGGTTCGCGCTGGTCATGCTGGCCGGCACGCCCGGCGGCGACGCATACACGTTTGCCGAGTATCAGACCATGCTCGGCAACGCCGGGTTCGGGCACATGACCATCCACGACCTGGTGCCATCTCCGGCACGCGTCGTGATTGCCGCGCCCTGACGAGACTGTCTTAAACCTGCAGACAACAGACTGGGAGACGACAGACAACGGACGCAGACGATTGCCAACATTGATTTTGGGTCTGCCGTCTGTCGTCCGGCAGGTTTTGGGACGGCCTCTGAGGCCTGCGGGCGTCTTCTTCCGTGACTCCCGTCCGGTGCCGGAGAAGAATCCTCAGATCCTGTTCACGCTTGAAGCCAGGGAGGAAGAGGCGACATGTCGTACGCGATGCGTATCAAGGAAACCGGGGGGCCAGAGAAGATCCGCTGCGAAACGGTGGAGGTCGGCAAGCCTGGACCCGGCGAGGTGCGCGTGCGCAACACCGCTGTTGGGTTGAACTTCATTGACACCTACCACCGCAGCGGGCTGTATCCGATCCCCTTGCCGGCGACGCTCGGCATGGAAGGGGCCGGCGTGGTCGAGGCCGTCGGGCCCAAGGTGAAAGATCTCAAGCTCGGCGATCGCGTCGCCTACGCGCAGCCGATCGGCGCCTATGCCGATGTGCTGCTGCGCCCGGCTGAACGTCTGGTGAAGATTCCCGCCGGCGTTGATGACCGCGTGGCCGCCGCCATGATGCTCAAGGGGCTGACCGCGCAGTACCTGCTGCGGCGTACCTACCGTGTGAAGCCGGGCGACACCATTCTCGTGCATGCCGCGGCGGGCGGTGTCGGCCTGATCTTGTGCCAGTGGGCGAAATACCTGGGCGCGACCGTCATCGGCACCGTCGGTAGCACGGAGAAGGTCCGCGCCGCCAAGCAGGCAGGATGCAAGCACGTGATTGTCACGTCCCAGGAGCCGTTCTCGCGGCGCGTGCGGGACATCACCAAAGGCGCCGGTGTGCGGGTCGTCTATGACGGCGTCGGCAAGGCGACGTTCATGGATTCGCTCGACTGTCTGGCGCCGTTGGGATTGATGGCCAGCTATGGCAATGCCTCTGGCGCGGTGCCGCCGGTGGATATCGGTCTCCTCTCGCAAAAGGGTTCGCTCTTCCTGACACGACCGACGCTGATGACGTATGCCGCCAGGCGCGAAGACCTGGTGGCGAGTGCCCGCGAGCTGTTTGCGGTCGTGAAGAAAGGCGCCGTGACCATCGCGGTCAACCAGACCTACCCACTCAAGGAAGCCGCCCAGGCACATCGGGATCTCGAGGCACGCAAGACCACCGGATCGACGATCCTCTTGCCGTGACGCAAACCGGCAGAGGCAAGAATCAAAAGCCCGATTACTTTTGACTTTTGCCTTTTGACCTTTGGGTTTCGACTTGCTCCTTGGCCCTCCTCAGCACTCCGCAATCGCCGGAGCACGACGCCGAAGCGCGTCATGGACCCATAAAGCACCTGTAACCCTGCCGTAATGTAAACCGGCGGCGCCGCCGCGTCTTGGTGGGCGGTATGTTGAACCATCAACCGCCGCACACGGTGTACGAGAAGGGACGCCTGCGCATCGACTTCGATGCGTGCGAAATCTCGGTCGACGGCCGCCCGGTGCACTTCAGGCGCCGCGAGTTTCAGCTGCTGCGCTTCTTCGTGGAGTGGGCCAACCGCGTCATCGACCGCACCCAGATTGTTGCCCACGTCTGGCCGCGGACGCCGGTCAAGGCGCAGACGGTGGATGTACATGTCTGCCGTCTGCGCCGCTACCTCGAGCGTGATCCCTTACATCCCGAAGTTCTCGTGACGGTCCGCGGCATGGGCTGGAAGTTCAACGAGCGCGCGTTGTGAGACGCGCGCGAAGCAAGCGTCAGAGTCACGGAGTCTCAATCGTTTGGGTTCAGGGACGGCTGCGCTCGCTCGAGGGCTTGGCCAACAGCAGAAGGAGGAGGACACACATGTTCAAGGACAATCGAACTGGTCAGGCCCGTATGCGGTTGCCCGCGGAGCGACGGCGTATCGCGCCGCTGCTCCTGGTACTCGGCATCGCGGCAGTCGCGGCAACCGCCCATCCGAGCGGAACGCTGGCGCAGGCAACGGAAGGCGGCGCGAAGCCCCCCACACTGTGGACCGACCCGAAGACAGACCAAGTGTTCACGAAGCCCGGACCGGGACGCGTCCCCTTCAACCCAGGGGCTGCGCCGTCCAATGAGCCGTCAACCAGCCAGATCAGTGGGCTGCAGCAGGAGACTCAGGATATCAAGGAGCAACTGAAAGCGCTGACCAACAAGGACGGCATTCAGTATGGCGGCGTCAACGTGAAGCTCGGCGGCTTCATCGAAAGTGCGGGCATCTATCGGACGCGCAACCAGGTGTCCGACGTCGGCTCGGATTACAATCAAGGCATCCCTTTCAACAACAACCCGTTGGCGCACGAGAACGAGACCCGCTTCTCCGCGCGGCAGAGCCGCCTCTCCTTGCTGGTGACGGGCAACGTGAATCCCGAGACCCACCTGGGCGCCTACTACGAGATGGACTTCCTGTCGTCGGGGACCAACTCGAATTCGCGCGAAAGCAACAGCTATACGCCGCGCAGTCGCCAACTCTACGCGACCCTGGACAAGGACAATTGGGGCCTCCATGTGCTGGC
>CAZTDK010000656.1:0-4141 GCA_964611965.1 uncultured Binatia bacterium (SeqCode)
ACCGTGTCGTTCCAGAAGAAGGTGGAGACGCCGAGCCCGTTGCAACAAACGAGCGTCGGCTCCCCCTTGCCGTAGACGGTGTAGCGGATCGGCACGCCGTGCCAGCCTTTTGCATACGCCGCGTGTGTGCTGCGCATCGCCCCTCCTGAATTTCCCGATCTCGGACGCTTCTGCTGGATCGCCCAGTTGCTCCTCTACCACTGCCCCGCCACAGACGGAAATCGTCAATACAGGATTTGTGCCTTCGTTCCATTGGCCCCGGTGACGACCATTCGCCGTGACGCTTCCGAAACCTGCGACAGGCGGGCCGTCTTCCTTGCTGTTTCCTGCTCCGGCGTATGCTCTATGGGCCACTTCAGTTGGTCGCCATGGGCAGTCTGCTTGAAGAATGCTTGAGCGTGCAGTAGCGAATGGAGGCGCTCCTCGACTCGATGAAGCACTACCGGCTCATTTCACTCCTCGCTTTGGCGATGCTCTCCTGCGGGTCGTCGCCCGACCAGTCCTCTTCCAGTCACACCGTCGCACTCAGCAACGTCTCCCTGCCGACGGACACGGCCGGCAACGCGCTCATCACCGGCGAAGCCAGTGTGCTCGCGTGGGGCGGTGCGTACTACGTCTATTTCAACGACTGGGGCAGCTGCGCGGGCGTGAACTGCTGCGCCTCCACCGGGGGTTGCGCCGATTGTTGCTTCTCGCCGCCGTCGGCGCAATACCCGGACAGCTGCGTCTATGCGAACGGCCACACGGTGGTCGTGTACCGGACGACCGACTTCCATACCTGGGAGCCCAAGGGTGTCGCCTTGCCGCTCGCCAATCGCAAGGCGGGAATCATGTTTCGGCCACGGGTCGTCTACCGCGCGAGCAGCAACACCTTCCTCATGTGGTACGAGGACCGCTGGGACGGCCAGAGCGGATATGCGATCGCCGAGAGCGCGAGTCCCGAGGGCCCGTTCGTCACCATTGCCGACACCGTCCACGTCCACGGCGCCGGACGCATCGGCGATTTCTACGTCTTCGTCGACGACGACGGAACGGCCTACCATGTACGCACCGGCGTCGTCATCGAGAAGCTCAGCGCCGACCTCACCGCCGGCACGGGCGACTACTACAGCCTGTTTCTTCCGTCCGTCGAAGCTCCGGTGATGTTCAAGCGCGGCAACGTCTACTACCTTCTGGCCGGCGCCGACTGCTGCGCCTGCGCCGGCGGTTCTAACATCCTCGTCTACACGGCCGATCACCCGCTCGGCCCGTTCACTTTGCAATCGGATGTGGGCTCGAACCCATCGCCCTTCGATGCACACGAGCCCGACCATTACGTCACTGGCGCACAGGGTAGCGACGTGATCCGCGTGCCCGGCGTGGATGGGTCCGTGCAGTTCCTGTGGTTGGGCAACCAGTGGGTGACCGCCGGCGAAGCGGGCCACCCGCGCGATCATGATCTGCTCTATTGGACACTCCTGCGATTCGACGGCGCCCGGATCCAGCAGATCGTTCCTCAGAACGCGGTCACCCTCTCACTGCCGTAAGCGGTGCGGTCATCGGCCGCGGACTCGCAGGCACAGAGGCCTGCGTCTGTGGATGGATCTTCGGCCGTTCGACGTTGTCCAAGCAGGTGCTGGGTACCCGCGGAATGCTGGCGGCTCCTGCCTGTTGTCTGTCGTCTATCGTCTGTGGTCTAAACAGGACCCACCATGAGCGAAATCGCAGCACGACACATCGTCATCACCGGCGGCGCCAGCGGGATCGGGCGGCGCATGGCCCTGAAGCTGGCGGCGTTGGGTGGCCGCATCAGCGTCTGGGACATCCACCAGGCGAACCTCGACAAGGTGGTGCAGGAGCTGAACGCGGCGGCGCGCGAAACGGCGCGCGGCTTTCAGTGCGACGTCTCCCGGCGCGACAACGTCTATCGCATCGCCAGCGAGACGACGGCGGCCGCCGGGCCGGTTGACATCCTCATCAACAACGCCGGCATTGTCAGCGGCGCGCGCTTGCTGGATACGCCGGACGAGAAAATCGAGGCGACCTTCGCAGTCAACACGCTGAGCCTGTTCTGGACCGCCAAGTCCTTCCTGCCGCCGATGATCGAGCGCAACCGCGGCCACGTCGTCACCATTGCCTCGGCCTCGGGCTTCATCGGCGTTCCCAAGCTGGCCGACTACAGCGCGAGCAAGTGGGCGGCCATTGCCTTCGACGAATCGTTGCGCGCCGAATTGCACCAGATGGGATCCAGCGTCAAGACCACCGTGGTCTGTCCATTCTACATCGACACCGGGATGTTCCGCGGCGTCAAGTCGCGCTTTTCCTGGCTGCTGCCGATCCTGAAGGAAGAGGACGTTGCGACGCGCGTCGTCGCCGCGATTCAGCGTGACCAGCCGCGGCTGCTGATGCCACCGGCAGTGTATCTGGTCCCGCCGATGCGGATCCTCCCGGTGCGTGCGTTCGATTGGTTGGCCACCTTCCTCGGCGTCAATGCATCGATGGATGAGTTCAAAGGTCGGAAGGGCCCGGGCTGATCGCCGCACCGGTTGAACGCCGCCGGCGGGCGGACTACCTTCGCGGCTCCATTTCAAAGCATGGGAGGAGCCCAGAATGTTTCGTCTAGACGGCAAGACGGCGATCGTCACCGGAGCGGGTTCGGGGATCGGGCGGGCCATCGCATCGACCTTTGCGGCGCAGGGGGCCCAGGTGTACGTGCTCGAGCGGGATCAATCCAGCGCTGACGAAACGGTAGCGGGAATCCACGCCGCCGGTGGTGCCGCCACGGCCGTACCCTGTGACGTCGCCAACGCCGCATCAGTACGGGCGGCGTTCGAGCAGGTCGACGCCGTCGCCGGCCGCCTCGACATCCTGGTCAACAACGCCGGCATCGCGCACATCGGCACGGTGGCAAGCACGACCGAAGCCGACCTCGACCGCATCTACGCCGTGAACGTGAAGGGCGTGTTCCTCTGCTCGCAAGCTGGAGTGGCGCGTATGCTGCGTGGCGGCGGTGCCATTCTGAACCTGGCGTCGATCGCGTCATTGATCGGCCTCACCGACCGCTTCGCCTACTCGATGAGCAAGGGCGCGGTGCTGACGATGACGCGCTCGATCGCCGTCGACTACGTCAAGCAGGGCATCCGCTGCAATTGCGTCTGTCCGGCGCGCGTGCACACGCCGTTCGTCGACGGCTACTTACGGGAACACTATCCGGGCCGCGAGGCCGAGATGTTTCGCACGCTCTCCGACTACCAGCCCGTCGGCCGCATGGGCAGCCCAGAAGAAGTCGCGGCGCTGGCGTTGTACTTGTGCTCCGACGAGGCGTCGTTCATCACCGGGCAAGCCTACCCCATCGACGGCGGCGTGCTGGTGTTCTGAGACCTGCGGCCGGCGTACTCGCTTTGATCCAGCAGCGCGCTCAGCCGGCGTTCTTGCGCAGAAACGCCGGAATATCGAATTGATCCTCCGGCTCCTCGACGATGGAGAATTCCTCGGCGCGCTTGCCGTTGCCGTTCCCGTTGCTGGTTTCCGGCTCGGCAGTCTGGCTCGGCCGCTGCCACGTCGGCGACTCCATGTCGTCGATGATCGTTCCCATGCGGACCACCGGGCGGGTCGTGTCGCGCTCACGTTCGCGCACCGCCTGGCGCACCGGCGTCGAGCGGAAGGTGGGCATGATCGGCTCGCGCGTCTTGAAGCTGAAGCCGGGTTTCTTGGTGTCACGCTGCGGTTCGCCGAAGCCCGTAGCGATCACCGTGATACGGATCTCGTCGCCCATCTGCTCGTCGATGACCGCGCCGAAGATGATGTTGGCGTCCTCGTGCGCTTCTTCTTGGATGAGCGTGGCCGCCTCGTTGACCTCGTGAAGCGAGAGGTCGTGGCTGCCGGTGATGTTGATGAGCACGCCCTTGGCGCCGTGGATCGAGATGTCTTCGAGCAACGGGCTGGCAATGGCCTTGTGCGCCGCGTCGATGGCGCGGTTCTCACCGCTGGCACTGCCGGCGCCCATCATGGCCATACCCATTTCCGCCATGATCGTCCGGACATCGGCAAAATCGAGGTTGATGAGCCCGTGGACGGTGATCAGGTCGGAGATGCCGCGCACCGCCTGCAGGAGGACATCATCGGCCCGCTTGAAGGTCTCCTGCAGGCGGTGCGCGGCATC
>CAZTDK010000657.1:0-4138 GCA_964611965.1 uncultured Binatia bacterium (SeqCode)
TTCTGATGTACTTGACCAGCATGAGCGATCCGGGCCTGGTGATCTTGCCGACGCACCGCGTGCTCGTCGCGGGTCTCCAAGGGGAGCCGGCGAAGCTGGCGGAGCGCCTGCGCCGGCTCTTCCGGCTCACCCCGTTCGCCGCGTCGGCCCGCGCCGAGTTCAAGGCGGCGCTGCGGCGCTCATCCGGGCATTTCGGGGTTGCGGTGGCGGGTAGCGAGCAGCTGTTCCTCGCTCACCTCGACGATGTCGCAGGCGCGGAAGCGTACCTGTCGCAGCTCGCCGCGGAGGTGCGGCGGCTCGACGTTGCGGTGCTGGATCGCGTCATTTTGCGCGGTCTGTTGGAGATCGATTGCACCCAGGCGGCGCAAGCGGGACGACTGACGTACACGCACGATGACGACAGCGCCCTCGACGCCGTGCAGCACGGCGCCCAGGCGGCGTTCCTGATCAACCCACCGCGCATGGAAGATGTCGTCGCCGTCTGCGCTGCCGGCGAGACGATGCCGGAGAAGTCGACGTACTTCTTTCCGAAACTGCTCACGGGTTTGGTGTTCCACCCGCTCGACGCGGAACGGTAGTCAGCCCGCAGTTCGCGATCAATTGGTCGACGCTAGTGGGGCCGCGGACCTGGCAGCTGGGAGCAACCCAAGCAAGCACCATAAGAGCGACACCGGCTGCAGGCCGGTTTGACAGCGCGGGAAGCTCTGGACTACCTTCCGCCGCAGTTCGGGTAGAATACCCGATCGCAGGAGAAATGTCGGGCAGGAAGAAAGGAAGGCCGTCATGCTGCACCTTGTCTGGTCCGTCATCGTGGGATTCGTTGTGGGCTTCATCGCACGCGCGGTCCTACCCGGCGCGGATCATATGGGCTTCATTGCCACCACCGTGGTTGGAATCGTCGGCTCGGTGATCGGTGGATTTATAGGCAGCGCGATCAAGAAGCCGGAGCCGGGGGCGTCGTTTCACCCGGCGGGATTCGTGATGTCGGTCGTCGGCGCGGTCGTGCTGCTCCTCCTCTTGCGCGCGCTGCAGTAGTCACACACCTGGCCCGCGTCGATAACCGCAACGGAGAGCCTTGCAGGTCGGGGCCGCAGTGCACGACAATGCGGCTTTCTCAACGAGGAGGTCGCATGACGAATACGCATTGGCGGTTGGCTCTGGTGCTTGGCGTGGCGCTGGCTTCGGCTTGTGGCGAGAGTAGCGAAGCGGCGCCGGCTCCGCTGATCCGGTTGGCGGCCAACCCGTGGTCGGGCTCACAGGTCGATGCGGCCGTCGCCAAGATCTTGCTGGAGGAGCAACTCGGTTTCCGCGTCGAAATTGTACAGATCGATGAGAACACGCAGTGGTACCCCCAGCGCGCGCATCGGGCCGGTGGGCAGCAAGCGCCTGTTCGGCGTCAGCCAGGACGTCCTTCCGCCCGGCCTCGTCGCGACGCTTGATCGCTTCGACGCGAACAACCGATTCGACACCGAGGTCTGGGCGAGCTTCACCGTCTGCCTGTTCACCCGTTCGGCGCCGGGCCACATGCAGTTCGTGTGTATCGAGTCGTGGCGTCATGTCGCCATCAGAGAGCGGCAACCATGATGCGGAAGACTTCACGGTCCATGGCAGACGGCTCCGCCGC
Organism: uncultured Binatia bacterium (SeqCode); assembly: GCA_964611965.1. Taxonomy (GTDB): domain Bacteria; phylum Desulfobacterota; class Binatia; order HRBIN30; family HRBIN30; genus CAZTDK01. The sequence continues at coordinate 1,625 of CAZTDK010000657.1, forward strand.
TTCCCGAACGTTCGTCCTGGTGCATGGTGCCTGGCACGGCGGCTGGTGCTGGCGGCGTGTGATTGCGATCCTCGCAGCCCACGGCCATCGCGTCTTTGCTCCTACGCTGACGGGGCTGGGAGAACGGGCGCACCTTGTTTCGAAGGATATTTCTTTACGGACGCACGTCGACGACGTGGTTGCGCTCGCCGCCGCCGAGGAACTGAACGAGTTTGTGCTCGTCGGGCATAGCTACGCAGGCCTGGTGATCTCGGGTGCCGCGGACGTCCTGCGCGAGCGCGTTGCGCACTACGTCTACTTGGATGCCGCGGTACCGGCGGACATGTCCCGCGGGGTGTCCGTGAGTTGGAGCGACTGCATCGACGCTGCGACACGCGCCGCCCGACTCGCATCCGCGAGTGAGCAGGGCAACGGCGTCGTCAGTCTGCCGGCCCCGCCGGCGAGCGCCTTTGCGGTGACCGAGCGCATGGATGCTGAGTGGCTGCAACGACAGTTGCGACCCATGCCGCTGCAAACCTTCCTTGGAGCGGTTACCTTCCGGAACGGCGGGAGCACCGGCTTGAAGCGTACTTACATTGCCGCTCTCAACCCGGAGTATGGGCCGCTCATTCCGACGCGCGAGCGTATTCGAGGTGACAAGACCTGGTCGTTTACGACGCTGGACGCCGGTCACGATTCGATGGTGACCGCACCGCGCGAGCTGGCCACGCTGTTGATGTCGCAGGCGTAACCGGCGACGCGGTCAATCCGCGTAGGTCAATCGTCATGATCTCAGAGCTCCGAGAGCTCATTCTGTCAGCCAGTAGTCCCCGAATAGGATGAACATCTCGTCGGTGGTGCGCATGCCGCCGGTGAGCGGACAGGCATCGCAGTCACCGTCGCCCGCGCCCGGGCTGGAATCGCAATTGGCGTTCTTTTGGTAGCACAGCTCGTTGTGATGGGGGCCCTTCGATGCAGCGGGTCACGGCTCCGGCGCAGGGCCCGCTGACGCTGATTTCGACACCTCTGAAGTCGGCGGACGCCGCCGGAGCCGCCGGGTTGCAAGTGCGAGAGGCGATGCCGTCGGAGTCACCCTACCGGCTGGGCGGCAGCATTCCGCGCGGCGGCGCGGCCGAAAAAGGTGCCGTCGGCGAGCGACAGACCGCTGCTGTATCCCTGCGCCGCCAGCCCCGAGGTGGAACGTCCGGCCGCGTAGAGACCCGGGATGACGTCGCCATCGGGGGTGAGGACCTGTCCGGTAGGCAGCGTGTGCAAGCCGCCGAGGGTGAAGACGGTATAGAGGGAGTTCTTGGTCGTGTAGTCGATCGCCGCGAACGGCGGCGTGACCAGGGGTTTCAGGTAGTCCTTTGATTTGCGAAACAGCGGATCGTCGCCGCGTGCCGCGTGCTCGTTGTAGATCGCCACCGTGTTCTGCAGGCTGCCCGGGGGCATCTTGAGCGTGTGCTCGAGCTCGGCGATCGATCCCTCGACACCGGCAATGTCGGCTGGCGCAAACGGACGCGCGAAAATGTCGTTGTCGAGAATCAGGAACACCTCGCCGTTCTCGCGCAACAGCGCCGCTTCGCCGACGACCGTCTGGTAGATGTCTTCGTTGATGAACCGCATGCCGCGGCGATTGACGAGGATGCCCTTCATCAGTTGCTTCGGGACCGTAAACGGCAGCACGATGCATCCGGCGTCCATGCGGATGGCCGCTCCGCCGACGCCCATGCCCATGCGGATGCCGCGGCCATCGTCACCGTCGGAGGCCGCCCGAAAGCGGCACTTGCGTAGCAGCGGGGCGTAGTGGTTCACCATGTCCTTGTTGTTGATGAAGCCGCCGGCGCAGAGAATCAGCCCGCGGCGCGCCCGGACGAATTGCTCGTGGCCCTCGAGCTTCACTACGGCGCCCACGACCCGGCCGCTGTCCTCGGTCACCAGCGTCTGCACCAGGCTATCCACCTGAATCGCGACGCCCGCCTGCTCCGTCGCCGCGCACAGGGCCCGCATCAGCATGCTGCCGGCCTCGATGCCGTCTTGCTGTACGGTGTGACCACGCGGTGCCGGTGTGGCGATCTCCCAATAGGGGTAGGCAAGCTCGCTGCCGGAGTAACTGAGGCAGTCATCGGTCGGCGTGTACGACCCCTCGCCGTAGTACGATTCCTTGAACGGCACGCCGTGCGCGACGAGCCACTCGAAATGGGCAACGCTGTTGTCGCTGTAGAGACGGATCTTCGCCTCGTCGGGGCCGGGGCCGCATGAGGCCATGAGGTACTTGAACATCTCCTCCGGCGAGTCTTCGAAGCCGCAGGCCTTCTGGATGCGCGTGCCGCCGCCGAGGTAGATTTGCCCGGTGGAGAGTGCCGAGGTCCCGCCGCCGCCGCTGGCGCGTTCGAGCACCAACACCTCGCAGCCGGCTTCGGCAGCCTCGATCGCCGCGCACGCGCCGGCCGCGCCGAAGCCGACCACGACCACGTCGGCCTCGCGGTCCCAATGCGGCACATCGCGGCTCTTCCTCACCGCGGCCGCCTTCCC
>CAZTDK010000658.1:0-4134 GCA_964611965.1 uncultured Binatia bacterium (SeqCode)
CTTCTTGTGGGGGTGGAATTGTGGGGCCGCGGTATGGGTGGTGGGGCTTTGGGGTGGGTTTGGTGGGTACCCATTTTTTGCCAACCTCCCCCACCCAACGTCCCCGCCAGTGTCCTGCGTCAGAAATTCGATGAGGAAGCGGCAAACGGCAGGTGGCTGTCCAAGCGTCTGCTGCACTGCGATGCTACTTCTGCTCCGGCTTCACTTGGTGCTTTGACAGAACGTCATCGTAGTCATTGTGGATCTCCGCGACGCGCTTTCGTGCAAGATCACCAATGCATCCGATCCGCTGCATTCGCCCCATGCTCCCGCCGGCGTACAGCGACTCAACTGCCCTACAATGCGCTTCACGATACGTCTCCCACGCCCGTTGCGCATCCCGAAGAAGCCGGCGATCACCAGAGCTGCGCTCAGAACGGAGTGTGTTGAGCGTTTGGACAAGATCGCCATTCGCCTCATCTGTCGCCTTCGAAATACAAGCCGTCATTTCCTTCGTCGTGAGGGCATTCCCAAGGCAGGATTCCACATCTGCAGCCAGGCTCGGGACACACACTAGCCACAGAAGCGAAGCGGCAACAAAGGATCGTAAAGTTTTACGGGGTTTCATAAAGGTCAGCCTCGAGAGCTCGCCGGTATCGCTGGACCGTTGGGGACGTATTCCCCACCTCACCGACGGTTCCTCCAATACCCCGCTGCCTCGCTCCCTGCCACCGTCCCCTGGCCGCTGACCGGCGCGCACGGGTTGCTTTCAGCACCTGAATGAGTGAAGACACCAGCACACGCCACGACAACACGCGCCGCGTAGCTGCTCCTCCGCGAGCAGAAGGAGGCAGCGATGGATGACCAGACTCGGTACGAACACGCGCGCAAGCGGGTGCAGGCGCTGAAGGGTTTCTACGCGCACCTCGCCGTCTATGCGATCGTGAATACGTTCATGCTCGTCATCAACCTGCTCACCTCCCCACATGCGCTGTGGTTCTACTGGCCGTTGCTGGGTTGGGGCATCGGTATCGCCATGCACGCCGCAGCAGTGCTCGGAACCGGTACGTGGGGTAAGGATTGGGAGGCTCGCAAGGTCAAGGAGTTGATGGACAAGGGCAGGTAACCCAGCCGTAGGAGGTTGTCCCCTGCCCCCGCTTTCACGCGCGTCGCTCAGGGAATCAGTGGTCCCTGCATAATGCGCTGCATCTTGCGCATCAGCTCCGGGTCGTGGCTTTCGACATAACGCCAGATGCTCAACACGTCGTGGTCGGCCCACGGCCAGCGCTGATCGATGTTGGCGATCTCGGGAAGGGCGTTGGCCGCGCCGAGCAACGCCCTGCCCGCTGGCGTTGCCATGTAGACGAAGAACGATGTGAAGGTCGGGTGATGCCCCAGCTTCTGCAACACCAGCCACCACAAGCCGCTCGCGTCATGCACGATGTCCGACAACGAGAAGAAGCGAAAGCCCTCGATGTCGAAGTCCATCCACGTCATCAGCGACATGAACAGCTTCATGTTGGGAGCCATCGTGTCGAATTGGCTTTGCACAATGACCGACTGCTCATGCTGCAGCAGCAGCCGGTTGCCGCTCCAGAAGCACTCCACTGCCTGCGCGGAATCGGTTGGGAGAAGCAGCCGGCCTTTTTCAATCTCGCGAAACCCCGCCAACATCAGCTCGCAGTTGGCCTCGCCGTCCAGCCCGGCCTCCACGGCGGCGATGCCGCCATGTGGATCGGCATAGGCAAGATGGGCCCAGCCGATGTCGTTGAAGACCAGGTTGTTCGTCGCGCGGATGAGCTCCAGGTCGGCAACCAGGGTTTCCGGATCGCTCTGGCCGTGAATAATTTTGCTCAGGTCGGTCAAGGTCTGGGTGACTGCGCTGATGGCGCCTTTGTGCACCGTAAAATCATACGCCGCGAGCATGATGCCGATGCGATGCGAGGAGAACGCCGCTGCGCCCGCCCACTTGAAGAGGTTCGGTGGCTGGCTGTACCACTGTGCGTAACAGCGGGTAATGGCAACGTTGCGCTGCAGAATGGCATCCTCGTCTGGAAGGGCCTGCAACGCCTGCGCCTGCCACTTCGCCCTGACTGGATTCGTACTCAGATTCATGTTCCCCCCTTTCCCGCACACTCAATACGAAAAAGGAACGTCACATGCAAAGGCGCACCACGCGAACGCGCGGCCGCTAAACAGAGTCACCGGCATCCTGTCGCAGTTGAAACCTTGTAGCCACGCAAGGAGGATTGGGACCCAGGCGTTCAACCTGGTGCCTGAGGAGTTGTCGGCGGTGACCCCATATGTATCTGGGCAGGTGGCGCATCGCCGTCGAGCGCTGCCTGCGCGCGGGCACGGTTGTACTCGGCGCCGCAGCTGCGGAACAGCTCGACGGCGCGGATCAGATGTGTGCGCCGCGCCGCGCCGGCGGCCGCATGCCGGCCGAGCTCGTAATGCGCGGCGGCTTCCTCGTACCGCAGGCGCAAGCGCGTCGCCGCCGCAAGGCTTTTCCCCCAGAGCCGCGTGGCATGCCGGTGATGGCCGTGTTGCCAGGCCGCGACGCCGAGCCACAGCCACGCTTGCGGCCGCGCGAACGGCAACACGCGCGCGAAGCGGCGCAAGGCGCGGCACGTGCGCCGCGCCAGCGGTGCCGCCGCGGTGCGCTCGACGGGCGTGGCCGCCGCCTCCCAAGCGCGCAGGCTCGCCTCGGCCACGGCGCCATATCCCGCCAGCGCATAGTGCGCCAGCGCCGGGGCTTGCTCGATCAGCGCCATGGCGCGTTCCGCCGCCGCCCGCGCCGCCGCGCCGTCGCCGGTGCGCTCCAAGGCCAAGGCCAGCATGCCGTGCGCATTGATCCGGATGCCTCGATCGGTGAGCGATGCCAAATCGCTTCCCAGCCACGCGTGTAGCGCGGCCAGCGCCCGCAGCGCCTCCTCGGCGCGGCCGAGCATGACCAGCGCCGCCACCCGGCCGATGGTTGCCAGCGCCTGCGCGTCCACGTCGCCGCGCCGGCGCGCCGACTCGTAGGCTTCGTCATAGCGGGCCAGCGCCGTGGCAAAGCCACCCAGCGTGAACCGCACGCAGCCCAACTGCATGCCGCTCAACTCCCAGAAGCGATGATCACCGGTGGTCGCGGCGATGCTGTGCGCCTCGCCGAACCCTGCTTCGGCGCGTTCCCACGTGCCGGTGCGAAAGTAGAAATACCCCGTACCGAAGCACGGGCCCATGCGTGCCGCGGGCTCGTGCAACGCTTTCGCCGTCTCGAAGGCGCGCCGGTAATAGCGCTCGCCGAGCGGCTGGGAGATCATTCCGGTCAACAGTGCAGCAGCACCATAGCCGTTGACCAATTCCCGCGACGGCCCAGCAGATTCCGCCAGGTTGAGTGACCGTAGCGCCGCATACACCGAGGGCAGCTGCTCCATCGCGATGAAGAACACCAGATGCAGGTAGCTGTACGCGCCGGCGGCCTCGGCCGCGCGTTGCTCGGCGGCCGGAGAGGGGTCGCCGCGCTGGTGCGACGCTCCCTGGCCCCGCTTTGCGAATCGATGGCGCGCTTGCCGCACCACCTCGACCGCCAACCCGAGCGCCAGGGCGGCGGTTCGTCGCGGTACACGAAAGCCCAGCCACGTCAACGCCTGCTCCAGGTGCAGCCGCGCTTCCGCGAGTTTCCCCACCCCGAAATACGCTTCCCCGAGGCGTCGTTCCCAGCCGGCGCGCCGGCCGGGTGACACGGCCGGCGCGCAATCGCCGTTGCCGGGCGTGACCAGCTTGTTGGCAAACTCTCCGGCGGTGGTGAGAAACCGAATCGCCTCCTCGTTCGCGTAGCGCGTGACCGCCTGTTGGGCGGCGCGTTCCAAGTAGTCGATCGCATTGGACGCCACCGCGAAATCGGACCGGGCGGCCTCGCTCCAGTGGTGCGCTAGGAGGGGATAGATCGAGGGCAGGTCACCGGCGTGGTGCTGTTCGTACCACTCCGCGAGGGCGCGGTGGAGGCGGCGGCGCTGCGCGAAGGCCATCAGGTTGTAGGCGACTTCGTGGGTGATCGCGTGTTTGAACAGATAGCCGCGATCGGCGGCCGGCTCGCTCTGGGTCAGGTCGAGCGCGTGCAAAGCCTCCAGATCGTCGGCCAAGTACGGCCGATCCGCGGCAATCGGG
>CAZTDK010000659.1:0-4121 GCA_964611965.1 uncultured Binatia bacterium (SeqCode)
TGGTTCGGCGAGGCGATAACGGCGCCCCACATCGGCGGCATTGTCCTGATCGTGGTGGTCGTTCTGCTTCTAACCGGCCGCTTGTAGTAGACTCCGACATCCCGATGTCTGGACACGCCGCGTCTGCAAGACCTGGCGACAGAGAACAAAACCTGGATTTTCGATTGGTTCCGTAATCTGTCGCGTTGATCCGTGTCGCCGAATGGAACAGGAAGGCCATGAAGTTTACGAAGACATGAAGGAGAACATCCCCGCCTTTCTGCCTTCGTGGCCTTTCGTGGTGAAGATCTCGGGCTCATGGCAGATTCTCGCGGTTGCAGTGAGTCCTTACTCTGCAGGTTTCAGCACACCGCGCATATTGGAAACTGCCTGCCCGGGCAGACAGCAAAGGAGAAACAAATGGTTGCAAGAATGGCTGTGCTTCTGGCCGTGAGCGCCCTCTTCATTGCCGGGTGTGACTTTCGGCCACGCCCGTTTTCGGCCCTGTTTGGCGCGGACGGCTGCAGGTACAACGATGCCACCTACGCGCACGGCTCAACCGACTGCCAATCGGGAACCGAGTATCGCTGCGACGACGGCCAGTGGAAGGGGTGGGGAGCCGCCTGCGCAGAGAATGCATCAGTGGCCGGCAAAGGTTGTAACCTCGACGGAAGTGCGTATTCCGCGGGTTCTACCAATTGCCAATCGGGCAGCGAGTACCGCTGCGATGACGGCGCGTGGAGGAACCTCGCCGTCGCGTGCACCGGTGGCAGCGACGGCGCGGCGCGCAGCGCACCAGATGGCCGCATCTGTATGTACAACGGCACCACCGTGGCCGCGCAATCGAGCGTCTGCAAGGCGGGGCTCACCTTCCGTTGCGACGACGGGGAATGGCGCAACCTCGGCACCACCTGTCAGTAACGTCGAACGCGAACCCCATCCCCTGAGCGGCTGACTTCGCAAATGAGCACGCTCCTGATACTCACGGTGTTTGCAATCGCCTCCAGCGCCGCGCCGGGCACCGGCCGCGCCGCGCCGCACGCGCCCGCACGCCTGCAGCCACAAGACCGCGTCGGGCCCGTGGCCTTGGCGCAGCCGCGGCCGGCCCGCGCCGAGACGGCTCCCGCCCGTTGTCCGTATCACTTCGATAGCGACATGCCGGCAGGCACCTTCTGTGTGTACCAGGGGATTGCGTTCGATGCCGGCGATCAGGTGTGCGCGGCCGACATCGTGGCCATTTGGAGCAGCACCGTCGAGCCGCCCGGGCCGCGGCATGCGCCCGCCAACCCGGCGTCAGGTTCGCCCCGGGAGGTCTACCTGGCATTCGTCGCCGACCCGCAACTGGTCTTACAGGCAAGCGTCGACTCTCAGCAGAGCGACCGTGCCGAAGTGGTCGGGTACACGGCCGGAAGCGATGATGCGCCGCAGCCGCTGGCGGGACAAATGACCCTGGGCTCGAGCGAGACAGCGGATGTCCTGCGCATGGACTTGCGCGTGCCGCGACGCTGGCGCCCGGGGAACTGCGCGGTCGCCTCGTACTCGGGACTGTTCATGGGGATCATTCGAACCCCGAGCGCGGATGCCGCGGGCGATACCCTCATGATGCCCCCGGACTGATCGACAGAGGAAGGAGTCCTCCAGGCATGCACGACCTTGGCGAATGCCGAACCCGCGAACCGCGGGGGTGGAGGAGGAACTCATGCTGCACTACGTAGTCGTGTTCTTCGTGGGTGCCCTGGTGGCGGCGCTGCTGGGGTTTGGTGATGTGCGCAACGTGCACGGCGTTGGGCGTGTGACGGACAAACGGCACGGCGTCTCGAACGCCCAGCAGGATGCCGCACAATCGCAGGACGACGAGATCGAGCACGAAATGACAAGGGTCTTTCAGACGCATGCGAACTTCAAGGCTATTGGCATTGATGTGACGAACTGCTTCACGCGTCTGACGGGAGCGGTCTCCAGCGAAAGTGAGCGGCGTGAGGCAGTGCAAGTTGCGATTGAGCGCCTTGCGGCCATGCAGGTTGCGCGTGCCACGGCGGCGGCGTGCTTTGTAGAAGACGATCTCTATCTCACGCACTAGGAATCGCCGGGTTCATCTGCTGCTGACGGGCGGTTGAGCTTCCAACGTCGACCTCTTCAGCAGCCCGCTCACTCAACGTCCCATTCGAAACGCCTCAGCCGGGGGCCCGACCCGGCCCTGCTGGCGGTTCTCGGCGGTACGAGAGCAAAGCTTCCCGTAAACCCACGCGCGTATTACTCCGATCTTATGGCGCTCTCTTCTCGGCATGATATAGGTAACAGAATTGACCGAGGCGACTGCAGTCAATCATATTTTAGTAAATGAACAAAATTTGCACGTTGTGGGTCGCTCCCGTTTGGTCGCGAGGCGCTCAAGATGATCATCGACGCAGTAGCCGAGGCCCTGCCTCGCTAGTGCTCGGGCTTCGATTCCTCGTGCGCACCCTGTTGCGCTGGCGCCGGGTGCCCATGTGCAGGCTGTGACGGAGCGGCATGTTGCTGCTGCGGAGTCGCATGCAGCGGTCCGGGCTGCTGCTGAGCCGCGTGCGGCTGGGGTGCCGCCTGCTGATGTGAAGGTTGGCGCGACATCGAACGCTCCGCCGGCGGAGCCTGCGGCTGCCGTGGCATCGAGGGCTCAGCCGGCGCAGCCGGCGGATGGGAAGCCTGCGGCGGCATGCGGCGTTGCTGCGGTGCAGGCTGCTGATGTGAAGGCGATTGCGGGACGGCATGCGGCGCCGCGCGACTCTGTGGGGGTGGTGGCGAAGCACTGTGCTCCTGGGGTGCCGCCTGCTCATGCGAGGGTGACTGCGGGGCGGCGTGCTGCGCCGCTCGGCCCTGCGGGGGTGGTGGCGGAACGCTGTGCTCCTGAGGTGCCGCCTGCTCATGCGAGGGTGACTGCGGGGCGGCGTGCTGCGGCGCTCGGCCCTGTGGGGGTGGTGGCGGAACGCCGTGCGGCTGCGGTGCCGCCTGCTGATGCGCCGGCGATTGCGGCTGTCGAGCCTGTCCATTTGGGGGTGGCGGAGGAGCAGCGCGCTCCTGAAGTCCGGCGCCGCCGGGCGGGTGCCTTCCGGGCACCGGCGGGGGTTGCTGCCGACCGACCGTCCCCGGAGCCTGCGCCGCGACGCTGGCCTGACCACCCGTGGTTGGAGCATGCGGTGGGCGCGATTGCACGATGCGTGGCGCCGGCCGCTGTGCTGGAGCGGCGGTTTGCACGCCCCTGGCGTGCAGGCGGCTGATGGTATCCTGCGGCGGCCGCGTCGCGACGACCTGCCGTGTCTGCAGCCGGTCAGGGGGACGCTGCCCGTTGGCGCTCCCCGGCGTGAGGCTTGCCGCCACCGGCCGTACTCTGAGATCACCGTGCAGCGGCCGCAGCCGCTGAATTTGCTGCGCATCGAGCGGGACATGTTCGATGCGGCCACGGCCGAATTGGTTGCGATCCACCCCCATCACCGCGTTCCTGACATGAACATTCCCGTAGTTATTTATGTTTGTCACATTGACAATTTGCGTGTTATTGATGACAGTATTGTTGATGACGTGCGGGCCACCCCAGCCACCCCAGTAGGGCCTGCCGACGAACCCGGACCCTCCCCACCATGGGACGACCGGTTCACCGAAACCCTGTGCCACCCAGCTGACGAAGGGGAGGCCGACGCCCACGGATACCCCGATGCCCGGCGCTCCGAAAAATGCCACCAACGCGGGCGAATAGACCGGTGCCACGACCACCGGGCCCGGGGCCCAACCCCAGCCTCCGTTGTAGTTCACCCAGCGTCCGTAGTGATAGGGCGCCCAGCCCCATGGCGCCTCGTCGACCCAGGTCCATTGGTAGTATGGATCGTAGACCCAACGGCCCGTACTATAGGGCGCCCAATCGGAGCCCACGCCACGCGGTGTCCAGACGTGGCCGTATTGCGGCTGCTCGCTCCAGTCGCCGTAACGGTCGAGATCGTCGGCGCCCGCGACCTGCGGCGGCACGTATTGCGCGCTGCGTGGCGCCTCGGCAACTTGCGCCATACGCGCGTCGTTCCACTGATCCCACGCGTCGGGCGCGGGTGCCGCAGTTGCGGTGACCTGAACGTTGTCGGTGCCCTCGAGGACGATCTGCTGGTTGTCGACGAGCG
>CAZTDK010000660.1:0-4117 GCA_964611965.1 uncultured Binatia bacterium (SeqCode)
TTTTCCCAAGCAGCATGTTCAATTTTCGGTGCAGAAAAAGATCGAGAAAAGCCAGCCAGGCTGGGCCAATTATTTCAGGGGAGTGGCGGCCGAGCTGATCGGCGCGGGAATCCCGCTGACGGGAATGGACCTGTTGGTACAAAACACGCTGCCCGTTGGCGGCGGTTTATCCAGCTCGGCGGCGATTGAGGTCGGGACGGCGCTGACATTTCTGACATTGGCCGGCTTAACGATGGACTCCTCGCGCATGGCGCTGGTCTGCCAAAAGGCAGAGCACGAATACGCCGGCATGCCTTGCGGGATCATGGATCAAACGATTGTTGCATCAGGCCGCGACGGGTTCGCGATGCTGCTCGATTGCCGCGACCTGTCAAAGCAATTCGTGCCGATCGACTCTTCCGAGCTTCGGGTCGTCATCGTCAACAGCATGGTGAAACACGAACTGACCGGTAGTGAATACGCACAGCGACGACAACAATGCGAGCAGGGCGTGGCATTTTTCAAGAAGGACAATCCGCAGATCAAGGCATTGCGCGATGTGACCCTGAAACAACTGGAATCTGCCAAGGGGAAACTGTCGGACCTGGTATGCCGTCGATGCCGGCATGTCATTACCGAAAACACCCGCACGACCAGCGCGGCTAATCTGCTCAGCAAAAAGAATTACGAGGAAGCCGGGACGCTGATGGTGCAGAGTCACGATTCGCTGCGCGATGACTATGAGGTCAGCACGCCGGAGCTGGATTTTCTGGTGGCCGAGGCGATGAAGATTAAAGGCGTCTACGGCGCCAGAATGACCGGCGGCGGGTTCGGCGGGTGCATTGTCAGCCTCGTCCAACCGCGATTTGTCGAAAGTTTCACCAGCGGCATTCAAAAAGCGTTTCAGCAGAAGTTCAACCTCACGCCGACGGTCATTCCGACGAAAGCGACCAGCGGCGTCAGCGTTATAGAATAGAGGGCAGAGGGATGAAGGCAGAGGGCAGAAAATCAGAATCCGCTCCTTCCTCAGCCCTCTCCTCCATCCTCTTGAAGCTCTGCAGTCGCGAGGATCTGACTCGCGATGAGACGGCTGATGCGTTTAACCAGATCATGTCGGGGCAGGCTGCGGAAGCGCAAACCGAGGCGGCACGCCCGTTCGAGGAGAAGAAGCAGAAGGGTTTGCAGGTGTGGCTGCGGCCCGTCCCGGGGGTGGGGTCGAAGCTCGACTTCAATCTCGACCTTGACGCCGGCGGCGTGTTACCCGTGCTGGTCACCGTCAGCAACGTCACCACGCGCACGTACAAAATGGACCCGGACGATGTGGTGTTGATCGCGAACGACGGGACGCGCGTTGCGCCGCTCACGCTGCGCGACGCCGCGCAACGCGTCACGGGTGCGGCCGGCAAGGAGCGCACGCGGGGCAGCGCGCCGTCACTCGCCGCGGTGACGCAAGAGCTCGAGTCGCATCTCTTCACCGCCCGTACTGTTCCCGCAAAGCAACGCTTGAGCGGCTATCTCTATTATCCCGTCGCGGCCTACGCCAAGGGGCGCGCGGTGCTTGAAGATACCGTGAGCGAGGAGGCCGAAGGCTTCGTCGTCGAGTTCTGAGGGCCTGCGGCCGGCGGTGCTGCGCACGGCGACGGTGCTGCTCGCCGATGCGACGTCGCATCGGCCGGGTTCAGCGTGGCTTCTTGGTTCGCCCTACTGACGGCCGCGCCGCGTCTGCTTGCCGCGCCCGCGTCAGGTGTCGCGCCCGCGCCGCGACCACGCGTGCCATTGCTGCCGCTAACTCGGGATCGTCGATCGCCGGCAGCGGGACCGGCTCGCAAGGCGGAAGCGTTTCGGCTGTCGTGTCTGGTGGCACTGATCCCGTTTCGATGTGGCCGACGACGAAATAAATGTCGCGCACCAGGTTCCCTTCCAGGCGCGTGTTCAAACGGGCGCGGATGTCCTCCTTCATGAACTGCAGCTCTTGCATCCAGCTGTGCGTGGCGACGGCGACGAACAAGATGCCGTTGCGAAAGTGCGTCGGCTGAGCGCGGCGCGCGATGCCGGCGCCCACCTCGTGATCCCAGAACGTCCAGATCGTGTAGGCGTGCATTTTCTGATCGGGATCAATGCGCTTCAGCACGTTGCCGAGCACATCGGCGACGCGGCTTGGTGGTCCTGACGGTGGCCTCATGCGCGACGCATTGTAGATGGCGCGTGCGCCAAACACGAGCGCCGACACGTGTCGCGCACGTCATCCGCATCGGTATGGTACCGCCACGACCATGCGTGTGCTTATGGAACGCACGCAGCGAATTGAAAAACGCTGATTATCTTCCCGAGGGCTTGACGCGGGTACTATATGTTGTGGTAGATGAGCACCCATACAACAAGATCAGGGGGAGGAAGCAAATGACCGAACCGGTGCGGCGGCGGAAGGGTGAGAAGGGGCAAGGGACGGTGGCGCAGGCGCAGACGCCTGCTGCGGCTGGCGGATTCGGGATGACGATCCCGCGTTATTTCACGACACCGGAGCTCGATCCGTTCGACGCGGTGGAATGGGAGCTGCGCAACGCGGTCATCACCGGCGAGAAGGGCGAAGTCGTTTTCGAGCAACACAACGTCGAGATCCCGAAGGCGTGGTCGCAGCTGGCCACGAGCGTGGTCGTGTCGAAGTACTTTCGCGGCCCGCTCGGCAGCCCGGAGCGCGAGCACAGCGTCCGCCAGCTCATTGGTCGCGTCGTCCGCACCATTCGTGGCTGGGGCGACCGCCAAGGGTACTTCGCGGCGCCGGCCGACGCCGACGCGTTTGCCGCCGAGCTGACGCATCTGCTGGTCGAGCAGAAGGCGTCGTTCAACAGCCCGGTGTGGTTCAATGTCGGTATCGAGCCGCAGCCGCAATGCTCGGCGTGCTTCATCCTGTCCGTCAACGATACGATGGAATCCATCCTCGGCTGGTATCGCAACGAGGGGATCATCTTCAAGGGTGGCTCGGGGGCCGGTGTGAACCTGTCGCCAATCCGGTCGGCGAAAGAGAAGCTTGCCGGCGGCGGCACGGCGTCGGGTCCGGTGTCCTTTATGAAAGCCGCCGACGCGTCGGCGGGCGTGATCAAGTCCGGCGGCAAGACACGCCGGGCCGCGAAAATGGTTGTGCTCAACGTCGACCACCCCGACATCGTCGAGTTCGTCCGTTGCAAGGAAGAGGAAGAAAAAAAGGCGTGGGCGCTGATCGAGGCGGGATACGATGCCTCACTCGACGGACCGGCGTACGGCTCGGTATTCTTCCAGAACGCCAACAATTCGGTGCGCGTCACCGATGGGTTCATGCGCGCCGTGGAAGAGGACGGCGTGTGGCAGACACGTTACGTACTCGGCGGCGATCCTGCCGCGACCTACAAGGCGCGCGACATCTTGCACATGATCGCCGAGGCGACGCACATCTGCGGCGATCCGGGCATGCAGTTCGATACCACCATCAACGCCTGGCATACCTGCCCGAACAGCGGCCGCATCAATGCCTCGAACCCGTGCTCCGAGTACATGCACCTCGACAACTCGGCGTGCAATCTGGCCTCGCTTAACCTCATGAAGTTCGTCGATGACGCGGGAGACTTCGACACCGAGGCGTTTCGTCACGCCGTCGACATCATGATTACGGCGCAGGACATCATCGTCGACAACTCCAGCTACCCGACGGCCGAGATCACCGCCAACGCCAAAGCCTACCGTGAGCTCGGTCTCGGCTACGCCAACCTCGGTGCATTGCTGATGGCACTCGGCCTGCCGTACGACTCCGAGGGTGGTCGCCAGTACGCCGCCGCCGTGACCTCGCTGATGTGTGGTGAGGCCTATGCGCAGTCGGCGCGCATCGCCCAACGGATGGGGCCGTATGCCGGCTTTGCGCCCAACCGCGAGGCGACGGTCGAGGTGATCGGCAAGCATCGCAGCTGCGCGCACAAAATCGATTCCGCCTACGTGCCGCTGGAGCTGCTGAGCGCGGCGCGCGCCGTGTGGGACGACGCCTACGGCATCGGCAAGGCCGTTGGAGTGCGCAACTCGCAGGTCACCGTGCTCGCCCCGACCGGCACCATTGCCTTCATGATGGATTGCGACACCACCGGCGTCGAGCCCGACATCGCGCTGGTGAAGT
>CAZTDK010000661.1:0-4112 GCA_964611965.1 uncultured Binatia bacterium (SeqCode)
GGTCCTGGTGAGGCAACGTTTTCCCTTTTGAATTGTGAGGGCGAATGCGAGTGGCGAACTGAGCGCGCTGCTCTCGAGGTCTGCGGGACGACGGTGTGATCTCGGCGGGTTAGCCGATGATCGTCGGTCCCGGCGCGGCGAGACGGCCGACTTCAATGGCTTCCAGCACGGTTTGCGCGATGTGGACGAACGTTCGACTGACCGCATGCTCCGGCTGATCGACGACGATCGGCTTGCCGGCGTCGCCGCCGGCGCGCACTTCGGGAACGAGAGGAATCCGTCCGAGGAGCGGAATGCCGAACTCGCGGGCAATACGCTCGCCCCCGCCGCTACCGAACACCGCATCGTGGGTGCCGCAGTGCGGGCACTCGAAGAAGCTCATGTTCTCGATGATTCCCAGCACCGGCGTCTTGACCTGCTCGAACATCGCAATGCCGCGCTGGACGTCGAGCGTCGCCACCTCCTGCGGTGTGGTGACCATGATACCGCCGGCGAGTGGGACCTGCTGCACCAGGGTGAGCTGGGCATCGCCGGTGCCCGGGGGCATGTCGACCACCAGGATGTCGAGCTCGCCCCACTCCACGTCTTTGAGGAATTGGCGGACGAGTCCCATGACCAGCGGCCCACGCCAGATCACCGGTGAGCTCTCGTCGAGGAAGAAGCCGATCGACATCAGCCGCAGTCCATATTTCTCGAGGGGAAAGATACGCTTGCTGTCGCTCACTTGCGGCCGGCCACCGACCCCGAACATGATCGGCAGGCTGGGGCCATAGACATCGGCATCGAGCAGACCCACGCGTTGCCCGAGGCGCGCGAACGCAAGCGCCAGGTTGCCGGCCACGGTGGATTTTCCGACGCCGCCCTTGGTGCTGCCGACGGCGATGATGTCGCGCACACCTGGTATCGGACCGGCAACCGGCGGACCTGCCGCGGGTGTCTGTGCTGCGGGTCCGTCAGCGCTGGAGCCGGAGCCTTGAATGATTCTGACATCGACTTGGCGAACACCATCGAGCGCGCCGACGGCGCGGCGGATGTCGGCGATGGTGGCGTTGAGGAGCTGCGGTGGCATTCCCGGTGGTGCGAAGTGAATCGTTACCGCACCGTCGTGTGCATCGACGCCGCGCACCATGCCGAGGGCCAGGATGTTGTCTGGCGCGCCGGGCGGCCGGATTTCGCTCAAGCGCTCGCGGATGTCGTCGATGCTCGTCATGCGGGGGGCCTGTCGTGCGCCGGCGGCTGACACTGCTCACAGGGACACAACTGCCGTAACGTGTCGTAGCTGTAGATCCCGGTGTCGTGTTGATCGCTCCATTGGATGCTGATGGCATAGCGGCCGACGACACCGATCTGCACCGGATAGAGCTCTCCCGGTGTCCCGAGTACCGGCAACAATCGGCGTGGCTTACCTTCGCGGCAACTCGCGCACGGGCAATTCTCCCGCAGATAACGGTTCGGATAGACGCCGCGATGGCCGTCCTGCCAGACGATCTCGATGCTGTCCTTGCCAAGCCGCTTGATCGTCTGTGGTGTTGCGGACACCGTTGACTGAGGGGGCATAGGCAGCGAAGGTAACGGGGCGGCTTGGGAAAAGCAACGCGGCGAAGAAATGCGGAGTGCGGAATGCGAAATGCGGAATCCTCTCCATTTCGCGCTCCGCATTCCGCACTCCGCATTTCTTCCGCCGCCTTGACTCACCGGAGATTTTCACATTATCTGCCCACTCGACGACGCAAGGACCAAGCGTGAGTACATTTTCAAAAGGCCGGGCGCGTGAGCCAATTGCCGAGCCTGCGCCGCTGCTGGTCGAGGCCTTGGAGCGCGTCGAGATGCGCCTTGCAGAGCTGACGCGCTCGCGCGAGCCGTTGCTGACCGATATTGCGACGTATCTCATCGATTCAGGCGGCAAGCGAGTGCGGCCCGCCGTGACCATCATGATCTTTCGCGCCTGCGGCGGGCGTGGAATGGACGAGATCGTCGACGTGGCAACCGCGCTCGAGCTGATTCACTCGGCGACGCTGCTGCACGACGACATCATCGACAACAGCGAAATCCGGCGTGGCAAGGACTCGGCGTTCCGCAAGTACGGCCTTGCGAATACGCTGGTCACCGGCGATTTCGTCTTCAGCCGCGCCTTTCAACTGTGCGCGCGCTTCGAAGCAAAGCTGATCAACTGGGCGGCGGAAGCGTGTATCAGCCTGACCGAAGGGGAGATCATGCAGGGACGCTTCCGCAACAACCCGGCGGTCACCCTGGATGACTATCTCGAAATCATCAGTCGCAAGACGGCCTCCATTTTCCAGCAAGGCGCGCGCACAGCGGCCTATCTGGCAGACGCGCCCGAGACGATCGTCGAGGCCATGGCGCAGTGCGGCTTCAACGTCGGCATGACCTTCCAGTTGGTGGACGACCTGCTGGATATCATCGGCGATGAGCGCCGCGTCGGCAAGCCGATCGGGATCGACCTGCGTGACGGCAACCCGTCATTGCCAGTGGTCTTGGCGATGCAGCGTGACCCGGAGGTGGCGCGTGTCTTCGAAAAGAGCGTTCCAACTGAGCGCGAGATCGACGAGACGCTCGCTCGCATCCGGGACTCCGGCGTCCTCGGAGAGGTCAAGGCCTTGGCAAGCGAATATGGCAGCCGCGCTCGCCAAAGCCTGATGGCACTCGGACCGTCTAGTGATCGCGATCAGTTGCGGGCGCTGGTGGATCAACTCACCGAACGTGCGGCTTGAGCCGAACCGGCGTAGATCGCCCCAATCACGCGGCTGCCAGCCCTGAAGCGGCGGACGTGGCAGCCCTCAGCGACCCGACAGGCGAGCGGGCCCTGGAAAGGGACGCGGGCTGCTCGCCTCAAACGTGAAGTGAGGAGCCGGAGCGCGAGGTGTTCTGCCCGTGCAGTGATGCCGCATGTGGCTCGTGGTCCTTGTGACTCGAATAGGCCAGGCCTGGCGCAGCCGCGGCGTCGATTGGCGAAACCCGGAGCATCTCGCCACCTTTCATCACCCGGAACTCGTTACCGCTCCACTGCACGGTGTCGCCCAGAAAGGCCAGCGCCCAGATGACTGCGTTGAACAGATCCTTCACGGGGATCAATAGAATTTCCTGAGGCCGCAACGGCGCTTCGAGATAACGCTTTGCAACTGCCGAGGCGGTGAGCATCCGTGCGCCGTACATCAGCACGGCCACGAATAGCGCCGACCCGCTGCCCTGGTTGTACAGCAGGTTCAACGTTGCCCACAGAACCCCGTAGGTGACCACCGAGGCAAAATAGCCTCCAGGGCGTGAGCTGCGATTGGTGCGTGCCCAACGCAGTTGGTGCTCGATGAGCTGCGTCCAGGGTTCAGCTGCCAGGACGGTCTCGACGACCAGGTCCGACAGCGCAACATCGTAACCATGTTCGGCAACACGTTTGCCGAGGAAATAGTCGTCGGCGAGATGGTTCGCCAAGGGTAGGAAGCCGCCGACCTCAGCGAGCACCGAGCGGCGCAAGGCAATCGTTGCGCCGAAGGCATAACGCCGCGCCTCTACCAAGCGCGCAACCAGCACGCTGGGCGAAAAATCGGTGTTGACGAACAGGCTCTCCATCATCGTCGGCACGCTGTCCTTGCCCGAGGCGCGGTAGAGACAGGTGACGATTCCCACCTTCGTGTCTTGCAGCGGCGGGACGATGCGCCGCAGGTAGTCGCTGGGCACACGGATGTCGCTGTCGGCGATCACAATGACGTCATGGCGCGCCAGGCGGGACATGTTATGGAGGTTACTGACCTTGAGGTTCGTTCCGTAGAGGCGGCTGTCGATCACCAGGTTGATCGCGACATCTGGAAAGGATGCTTGGAGTCGGCGCACCACCGGGACCGCCGGATCGTTGCGATCCGCAACGCCGAATATGATTTCGAAGGTCGGGTAGTCCTGGCGGCAGAACGAGGCCAGGTTGACGTACAAGTCAACCTCAAGCCCCTTCAACGGCTTGAGAATGGTCACCGTCGGCAGTGGGGTGTCGCCTCGGCTCTGGTGGAGTTTGCGCGCCTTGCGGAAAAAGTCACGCGCCCCGAAGTAGCTTGCAAGGTAGTAGCAAAGCGAACTCAGCATGCCGAGCGTGATCAGGAGCTGAA
>CAZTDK010000662.1:0-4111 GCA_964611965.1 uncultured Binatia bacterium (SeqCode)
TGTCTTCTCTGTGCCTCCGTGTCTCCGTGGTGATGTCCTTTTCTCACATCAGGGTTAAGAATCGTCCTCGATGGCAGGCACCCCCTTCGACAGGTTCAGGACATGCTTCGAGACGGGCGCTGAGAGGATGCGGCTTCCTCAAGGTGAGCAGTGTATTGTCAGGGAGCATTGAGGTTTCCACTCATCCTGAGGAGGCGCCGTCCCTTCAGGCGCCGTCTCGAAGGATGCGATCTTGGCAGGATACCGCTTATGCCGTCCGACCACGCGGCGTAGATCTGTACCGAGACCAGGTGCGAGGCGTCAACGTCCTCGAAGCGATGCGGCCGCGGGATCAGGAAGCAGCTGGGCAGCGCCCAGCGCGAGGGCGACAAGCACCACTGCACGGCGTGATGCTGAGGTCAGCGACGAACGCCTTGGATGCACGCAACGATCCTCGTCTCAGTGAATCAAGTACCAGCCGAACGACTGTGGATCTGCGGCGCGCGTCTTTTTGCGCGTCCGCAGCAGCCGCCCTGTTCGGCCCTGTCGACTATCTGGTCATTGCGAGAAATTGGATTCATGCTCTTTTCCCAACGGTGCAATGCCGTCATCTCGTGCGGCGCCGGTAATGGACGAACGCGCCGATCCCGCAAACAACCGCCGGAAAGCCGATTGCAATCCCCAGCGGCACCGCCGGTGCATCGGACGCGACGAGGCGCGGCACGACGGCGAAAAAAGTGGCGGCGAGCAGGGTCTGGACGGCCCACACCTTCAATTCACTCGAGGCCGCCTGCTGGTTCGTTTCGACCGGGAAGGGTCCCGTCTCGGGCCAGCGGTCCGCTGCTGCTCGCGCCAATCGATCAGCAACGTGGACAGGAATGCTGAGCCTTGCGAACGGGAGATTTCCGAAGTTCAACCGCGCCAGCCGCCAGAAGAGCCAGCGTTTCCGTCGGACCCCGATCTGTTCCCAGGGAACGAAAAACGCACGGCAGAACGGCCCGAAGATTCTCAGCATCGCGATGCGCAGCCCCGAGGAACAGACCGATATATTCAGGATGCCATTCATGCTGATCCCCAATCCCATCGATCCAGATTCCCGCCGGAGTTGCAGCACCTGTCATAGACCGGGCTATCTGACCGCGGTGAGTTCACCGAAACTGACCGCGGCGAGATCGGCCAAAGTGACCGCAACGAGATCGGCCAAACTGACCGCGATTCAGCTCGGCCAAACTGACCGCGAGCGGCCCGGGGAGAGCCCCGGGGCGGTCGCCAGGGGAGAGGTGTATCTGCGATCCTTCGACGATTTGCATCGTCAGGAGGACGCAGTGAGTCAGAAGCGAACGGAGATGGATCAATTGCAGGAATTGGTGCGGTTGCACCGGATGGGGGCCGGGTGTCGGGAGGTCGCGCGGTTGTTGGCGATCAGCCCGAACACCGAACGGCAGTACCGCGAGATCTTGGCGGCCGAAGGGCTCTTGGTGGGCACGGTCGACGCCCTGCCCGAATTGGCGGAGCTGAAGGCCGCGGTGGTCAAGCACGTGGGCGAGAAGCGCACGCCACAGCAGACCTCGTCGGTGGAGCGGTGGACCGAAACGGTGCGGACAATGATGACGAAGGAGGCGACTCCGAAGGCCATCTACGATTGTCTGCGTCTGGAGCACAAGGAGTTCGCCGGCAGCCTGTCGGCGATCAAGCGCCTATACGCCCGGCTGCGCGGCGAGCAGCCCGTGGACGCCACGGACATCACGATCGCGGTGGTGAGCGCTCCCGGCGAGATCGCCCAGGTGGACTTCGGCTACGTGGGCAAGCTCTACGATCCGGCGCAGGGCGTACTGCGCAAGGCGTGGGTGTTTGTGATGGGGCTGACCGACAGTCGCCATCTGTTCGCGCGCGTTGTCTTCGATCAGCGGGTGACGACCTGGATGGCGCTGCATGTCGAGGCCTTCAAATACTTCGGCGGTGTGGTGGAGACCGTGGTCCCCGCCAATCTCAAAGCCGCGGTGGTGCGCGCGGCCTTCGGGTTCAGCGAAGAGCCGGCCCTCAATCGCCGCTACCGCGCGTTGGCCCGCCACTACGGCTGTAAGATCGATCCGACCCCGCCCTACAGCCCGGAGAAAAAAGGTGGCGTGGAGGGAGGACGCCCGCGTGGCCACCCACCAGCGCAACAAGCCGGTGCCGCCCCAAGAAGCTGCGGCTCTCAGGCACGCTGCACACCCTGGAGCTACGGACCCGCCAGGCGGTCGAGGATCAGCTGCCGTATCCCGAGTTTCTCTATCGCCTGCTCAGCGACGAGGTCGAACGGCGCGAAGCCAAGCAGCTGGAGGTGCGCACCCGCCGCGCTGGCTTCGACGCACTCAAGACCCTGGAGGACTTCGAATTCAGTTTCAATCCGAAGATCCCCAAGGCCAAGATCATCGACCTGGCCACCTGCCAATTCGTCACCCGCAAAGAGGCGCTGCTTCTGGTCGGTCCCAGTGGCGTCGGCAAGTCGCATCTCGCCCAGGCCTTCGGACACCGGGCCTGTCGGCTGGGCTACAGCGTGCTGTATCTGACGGCGAACAAGCTGTTTGCGGAGTTGCGCGCCGCGCGCGCCGACCGCAGCTACGATCGCAAGCTGTGGCGCTTCACCAACCCGATGCTGTTGCTCCTCGACGACGTCGGGTTGCGTCCGCTGCGGCACGAGGAACCTGAGGACCTCTACGAAATCATTCGCCAGCGCTACGAGCACGGCGCCACGATTCTGACCTCGAACCGCGCCCTTGAGGAATGGCCGGCGCTGTTCGGTGACGCGCTGCTGGCCAGTGCCGCGATGGACCGGCTCCTGCACCATGCGCACGTGATTGCCATCGAGGGCGACTCGTATCGCAACCCGCCCCCACGCCGCGGCGGCACGAAGGCAAGCAGCGCGGACTCGGCACGCGCCCACGCGTAAGTGGTACCCATGCTCATCGCCACCAGCACAGTCGCTGCCAGCTTCCCCCCGGCAGCGCTCCACACGCTGGGCGGACGGCGTGCCACGAAGATCGCTCCCCGCCCCGCCGCGGGCCTCGTGGGGGGGGCCCGCACCCCGCCACCCCGCGCTCGGTCCGGCAGCGTGTGGAGAGCTGCCCCCAGCCCCATCCGCCGGCGCGACGTGCTGTGGTCGAACGCCAGCACATACGCGCTACCGCAACAACGAAAGGAGGCTGTGGACAGTCTGCCCGATTGCGTGTGGATGATTACGCCAAATGCGCGGTCAGTTTGGCGAGCTGAGTGCGGTCAGTTTAGGCGAGCCTTGACAGGCAGCGACTTCGACGCGCTGGCATCACGCTCGACACCGAGGAAATAGAAGTGGCCAGAAACGCATTGCAGTGCGCGATGTTGTTCCAGGTTGTCATGCGGACGATGAGCGACCCACGCGCGGGGCGAGAGAAGCGCATCCGAGAACTGGCTAACTGGCTGCTTGGTCGGCCGAAGACGACGAGCCTCAAAGTGCTCTACGAGCCCACAGCACTTAAGGCGGACTGGGACGGCCTGCGTGCAGGTTGGCCGAGAGTCTACATCCGCTACCTGGCCAGCGGACTTGGCGGTATCTGGCCATTGAAGGCGGAGGATGACACCTACGCGTTGAACGCGGACGATGCCGTTGTCGCGGTTCAAGCCATGCACGGCTTCCCAAGTTGGGAAGCGTGCCGGCGCGCGCTGCATCGCGCTGGCGCCAAGGGGCTGCCGAACACGCGGGAACCCGTCTGAGACTGACCTCGCAGTGACAGCAACGCCGTTTGTGTCCTTGTGCGCTGGTGCGGCACGCGTGGTACTGCGCACCAGATGCCGACACTACGGACCACGAGATACGACACCTACTTGCCGATTCGGCTGAGTCGCACGCTGCTGGAGCGCGCACAGAAAGCTGCGGCAGTGCGGGAGCAACGCACGTCTGAGCTGGTGCGTGACGCGCTGCGCGCGCACTTGGCGCAGCTGGAACGCGAAGAGCAGTAAAGGCGGCAGTGTCATAGCGATGGCCCGCACAGCAGCGCGGAGTGACGCCTGCGCTCGGGATGAGCCGGAATTGCTTCCGCATCACGGGGCGTTGGTACAAGGTATCCGTTCGGCCAGCCACGTATCGAGCTGAGCCCCGGGATTTGCGAGCCTC
>CAZTDK010000663.1:0-4105 GCA_964611965.1 uncultured Binatia bacterium (SeqCode)
GTCTGGTTCAACACGACGCGCATGCACGTCTGGACGCATCTGAAGTCGTCGGCCGACGGCAGGACCGGCATCGGCCTCTACCCCGACGGCATGGTCGAGCACGATGACATGGTGGGTCAGGTCTTGAAGCAACTCGATGACCTCGGCATCGCCGGCAATACGATCGTCGTGTACGGCACCGACAACGGTGCGGAAACGGGGACCTGGCCCGACGGCGGCACCACGCCGTTCCACGGCGAGAAGGGGACGACGTGGGAGGGCGGCTTCCGCGTGCCGATGCTCGTGCGCTGGCCGGGCGTCATCAAGCCGGGCACGATCGTCAACGAGATCTTCTCGCAAGAGGATTGGCTGCCGACGCTGCTGGCGGCGGCGGGTGAGCCGACCATCGTCGAGAAGGTCAAGCAGGGCTACCAAGCGAACGGTAAGACCTGGAAAGCCCACCTCGACGGCTACAACTTCCTGCCGTACTTCAAGGGCGAGACCAAGAAAGGGCCGCGCGAGGAAATCTTCTACTTCGGTCAGGGCGGCGATCTCAACGCCATCCGCTGGAACGATTGGAAGGTGCACTTCGCCGTGCAGGAGGGCAACATTGCGACCGCCACCCGCGACGTGCCGGGGTGGCCGGTGATCGTCAACCTGCGCGCCGACCCGTACGAGAAGGCGCCGCACGAGTCCGGACTGTACCTCCGCTGGTATGCGGACAACATCTGGCTGTTCGTGCCGGTGCAGCAGAAACTCAAGGAGTTCCTCGTGACCCTGCCGCAGTACCCGTTCCAACAAGGCAGCAGTCTGAACGCGGCGGGCATCAACTACAATTCGCTCCAGGCGATGCAAGCCATGAAGCGCCTGAATGAGTTGGAGAGCCTCCCGGCGCCGAGCAACTGAGCGGATGGGTGCCCGTTCGGATGCGCAAGACGTGCCACAGCGTGCCGGTGCGAACCGTTGAAACAGACTCCGGGAGGCGAAGTCCTCTTCGGACGACTTCCTTCAAGACCGTAGCCGGAAAATTCCATTCTTGGGCGTGCTTGCCGTCGGCGTCGAGCGGTTGCTCCCCCAGCCTGTTTGGCGCTAACTGGGCGGCGGGGAGGAACAAACTATGAAGAAGAGCTGGAGGGTGATTTCACTGGCGACGCTTTTCGCGTGCCTGTCGGCGCCAGTTGCATACGCCGGATCGACAAAGTGTACGCTCACGTTTGATCTCCATGAATGGTCGGTCTTCTACGAGAGCGCGACGGGCACTGGCAAAATCACCTGTGACAACGGACAGTCGGCAGGCGTGACGATCCGCTCGAAAGGTGGCGGGCTCTCGGTCGGCAAGTTCGAGATCAAGGACGGCCGCGGCTCGTTCACCGACGTGTCCAGCATCGACGAACTGCTCGGCAAGTACCTGGCGACCGAACGCGATGCGGGAGCATCCAAGTCGGCGGACGCCTGGGTCATGACCAAAGACAAGGTGTCGCTGGCGATCGCCGGCACCGGCAAAGGGTGGGAGCTCGGCTTCTCGGTCGACGAGTTCCTAATCGAGAAGCAAAAATAACCGCCTCCGCGCAAACGTGGCAGCCGCATGCAGCAAAAGGAGCTTCGGATGAAGTCCGACATGACACATCGCCGACCCGAGTTTGTGGCGGTTGTGACGCTGTGTGCGCTGCTGCTGGGCGGCGTGCGCGCGCACGCCCAGACGGACCCGCTGCCGTCGTGGAACGACGGCCCGGCCAAGCAGGCCATCGTCGACTTCGTCCAGGCGACCACCGACCAAGCCAATCCGAAGTTCGTGCCGCCGGAAGCGCGCATCGCGGCGTTCGATCAGGACGGCACCACCTGGGTCGAACAGCCGATGTACACGCAGGTGGTCTACTGCCTGGAGCAGGTCCACGTGCTCGCGGAGAAGAAGCCGGAGTTGAAAAATGTCGAGCCGTTCAAGACCGTGCTGTCGGGCAATCGCGAAGCCATGGCAAAGTTGACGCGGCAGGATCTCGAGAAGATTCTCGCCGCCACGCTCACCGGCATGACCGTCGAGGAATTCAATGCCGGCGTGAAGGGCTGGCTGGCCACCGCAAAGGATCAACGCTTCAAGCACCTCTACACCGAGTTGACGTATCAGCCGATGTTGGAGGTCATGAAGCTCTTCCGCGACCACGGCTACAAGACCTACTTCGTCACCGGTGGCGGCCAGGATTTCGTGCGCATGTACTCCGAGCCGGTGTACGGCGTCCCGCCCGAGCAGGTGGTCGGCACCGTGGGGGCGACGCAGTTCGGCTACGACAAGAGCGGCAAGCCGATGCTGACCAAGGTGCCGAAGCTGCTGCTGAACGACGACAATGCGGGGAAGCCGGAGGGCATCCACATGATGATCGGCCGGCGTCCGGTCGCCGCGTTCGGCAATTCGATCGGCGACCGGCAGATGCTCGAGTACACCGGGGCCGGCGACGGCGCACGCCTCATGTTGCTCGTGCACCACGACGACGCGGTCCGCGAGTACGCCTACGGCCCGAATTCCAAGGTCGGCACGTTTACAGACGCCCTCATGGCCGAGGCGAAGAGCAAGGGGTGGGTCGTGGTGAGTATGAAGAATGACTGGAAGCGCATCTTCGCGTTCGAGCCATAGGGCTAGCGCTCCCCTATCTGATCCGAAGAATCATCCACGGATTTGCACGGATTTGCAGAGGCACCACACGAGTCCGGGCTCAAGCTCCTACAGACAAGACACAGTCTCAACGCGTCCGCATTATCCTGCGTTTCTCGATGCGGGCTCGCACTCGTGTCTGTCCATTGCCGACGCGATCGACGAGGTGCTGCGGATTCTGCGCGTGCATGCGGCCGATGTCGCGTGTGGTCGCCAGGATCCCAGTGCATCCAGCGCGACTGTAGCTGCGGGCCGTTGATGCGCAGGCCCAGGTGGACCGAGCGACGCTTGCACGTGAAGCCGGACTGAAGAGGAGAGCATGCACGCCAACCGATCGTCAGACATTGCCCGGACCACATTTCAGCTCCTCGCCCTGGGTGCACTGATCGCCAGCAGCTTTTGGATCGTGCGGCCATTCCTGATGGCGTTGACCTGGGCGACCATGATCGTCGTCGCCACCTGGCCGCTCCTGCTGCACGCGCAGGCGCGGCTGGGCGGGCGCCGCGGGCTCGGCGTGGCCGTGATGACGATCGCGCTGCTGCTGATTCTGGTGGTCCCGCTTTACTTCGGCATTGCGGCCATCGTGGAGAATGCCCACCGGATCGGCGACTGGTCAAAATCGCTGGCGACGCTCGCCATCCCACAGCCGCCCGCGTGGGTCGCGACCCTGCCGCTCGTCGGTCCGAAGCTTGCCGGGCGGTGGCAGGAGCTCGCGGCCGCGGCGCCCGAGGAGGTGTCGGCGCGCCTCGCTCCGTATGCCAGCGAGCTGGTCATGGGGTTCGTCAGTCAGGTGGGCAACATCGGACTGCTGGTGGTGCAGTTCCTACTCACGGTGATCATCGCGGCGATCCTTTATGCGAACGGCGAGGCCGCGGCCCGCTTCGCCGACCATTTCGCCCGGCGCTTGGCGGGGCCGCAGGGGGAAAACGCAGTGCATCTCGCCGGACAGGCGATCCGCGGCGTGGCGCTGGGCGTCGTCGTCACCGCGATTCTGCAGACCACCGCCGCAGGCATTGGACTGGTAGTGGTCAGCGTGCCCTTCGCGGCAATTCTCACCGCCGGGATCTTCATATTGTGTGTCGCGCAAATCGGGCCCGGGCTGGTGCTGATCCCCGCGGTCGTCTGGGTCTACTCGACGCGCGGCGCCGTGTGGGGCAGCGGCTTTCTCGTCTGGGCGATCTTCTGCGGCACCTTCGACAACTTCCTGCGGCCGATGCTCATCAAGCGGGGTGCGGACCTCCCCCTGCTGCTCATCTTCACGGGGGTGATTGGCGGGCTCCTCGCCTTCGGCGTCATCGGACTGTTCATCGGGCCGGTGGTGCTCGCCGTGGCATACACACTGCTCATGGATTGGGTGTCCCAGGAGACCGCAACGGACGACCGAGCGCCGCTGGCAACGCGCTGAGCGGAAACCCCCAGCCTCGTGCTTGCAGGATCGCCCGCTTCTAAGCATGCTGTGCCGATTATGGTTGGTAGACTCGA
>CAZTDK010000664.1:0-4103 GCA_964611965.1 uncultured Binatia bacterium (SeqCode)
TGCAGGTGAACACCAAGATCATGAACGATGTCGCCACCAGCATCCGCACGCTCGCGCCCGCGGCCTTCGTCATCGTGATCACCAACCCGCTCGACGCCATGGTCACGGCCATGAAGCGCATCACCGGCTTTCCCAAGCACCGGGTGGTCGGTCAGGCGGGCGTCCTCGATTCGGCGCGCTACCGCACGTTTGTCGCCATGGAGCTCGGCGTCTCGGTGCAGAGCGTGCAAGCCATCGTGCTCGGTGGGCATGGCGATGACATGGTCCCGGTGCGCAGCTACTGCCAGGTCGGCGGGGTGCCGGTGGAGAAGCTCATTGCCGCGCCGCGCCTCGACGCCATCGAACAACGCGTCCGCCAGGCCGGCGGCGAAATCGTCAATCTGCTCAAGACCTCCGCCTTCTACTCGCCGGCGCACGCCGCGATCCTGATGGCCGAAGCCTACCTGTTCGATCGCCGGCAAGTGCTGCCGTGCGCCGCCTTGCTCGAGGGCGAGTACGGCGTCAACGGCTTCTACGTCGGCGTGCCGGTCGTCATCGGCGCCGGCGGAGTGGAGAAGGTGATCGAGATCGAGCTGACTGCCGCGGAACGCGCGGCGCTCGATGTGTCGGTGAGTCACGTGCGCGAGCTCGTCGAGGCCGCCGAGAAGTTTCTCCCGAAGCCCTAAAGAAGGGACTCACGCAGAGACGCAGAGTCGCCGAGAAGAATGAAAGCCATGAGTTTGTCGAAAGCGAGTTTCGACACCTGGGGCCGCTGCATCTCGTCTCTCTCCTCGTCTTTCCCTTTACGCTTCTGCGCCCCGGCGTCCCTGCGTGAGATTTTCTTCTCCTTCCCGCCTGCCGATTTCATTTTTCTTAATGCTGGCAAACTGGATCATTAGACGAAGACGGAGGAGACTTCTCGCACATGGCGACGGACAGTGATCGCACGCATTTCTATCTGCGCCGCTTGCACAGCCTCTCGGGGCTGGTGCCGATCGGGGTCTACATGCTCTTTCACGTCTACCTGGCGAATGCCGCCGTGCTCGCCGGGCCGAAGGCCTTCGACGCGGTGGCCGAAGGGTTGGAGTCCACGCCCTGGTTCGTGCTGCTGGGCATCGAGATCCTTTTCCTGTGGCTGCCCATCGGCTTCCACGGCATTTACGGGCTGTTCATCGTCCGGGAGGCGGAGCACAACTTTACCGCCTATCCCTACACGCGCAACGTCTTCTACTCCCTGCAGCGAATCAGCGGTGTCATTGCCTTCCTGTTCCTGGGCTTCCATATGTACACCACGCGCTTCTACAACTACGTCTGGGGCGTCCCCATCAACTATGCCACCATGCACGGCTGGATGGGCAACCCGGTTGTGTTCGCGATCTATCTGATCGGCGTCCTCGCCTCGGTCTTCCATCTCACCAATGGCGTTTCTACCTTTTGTATCACGTGGGGCATCACCGTCGGCGCCCGCGCCCAGCACGCCGTGCAAACGGCATGCACGCTGCTCTTCGTGGCCATGGGTGCCGCCGGGTTGTTGATTGTGACCGCTTTTCGCTAAGCGTGAAGTCACGAAACGAGAAGGCACATCACGAAAGCACGAAGGGGAAGAGGAGAAGGAAACAACATACATGGAGATGCTCTTTTCTGCTGCTGCCCTCTCGTGCGGTGGTGACTCCTTCCCGCCGCTGAAATCAAAGGACGTGACCAATGGGTGACGAACGGCTCATCGTCGTCGGCGGCGGACTCGCCGGCCTCATGACCACGGTCAAGATCGCGGAGATGGGTGTCCCGGTCGACGTCTTCTCCGTGGTGCCGGTCAAGCGGTCGCACTCGGTGTGCGCGCAAGGCGGCATCAACGCCGCGGTGAACTGGAAGGGCGAAGGCGACACGACGTGGGAGCACTTCGACGACAGCATCTATGGCGGCGATTTTCTTGCCAATCAGCCGCCGGTGAAGGCGATGTGCGAGCACGGACCGGCGATCGTGTTTCTCCTCGATCGCATGGGGGTGATGTTCAACCGCACACCGGAAGGGCTGCTCGACTTCCGGCGTTTCGGCGGCACCAAGCATCACCGCACGGCGTTTGCCGGCGCCACCACCGGGCAGCAACTCCTGTATGCTCTCGACGAGCAGGTGCGCCGCCACGAAGCAGCGGGCCTGGTGCGCAAGTTCGAGATCTGGGAATTTCTCTCCGCCATCATCGACAGTCACGGCGCCTGTCGCGGCATCGTCGCACTCAATCAGCGCACCATGGAGGTGAAGGCTTTCCGGGCTGGCGCCGTGATGTTGGCGACCGGCGGCCCGGGGATTATCTTCGGCAAGAGCACCAACTCGATGGTCAACACCGGCGGTGCGGCCGGTGCCGCCTACCAACAAGGCGCGTACTACGCCAACGGCGAGTTCATTCAGGTACACCCAACGGCCATTCCGGGCGAAGACAAGTTGCGCTTGATCTCCGAATCCGTGCGCGGCGAAGGCGGCCGCGTGTGGACCTATCGCGATGGCAAGCCGTGGTATTTCCTCGAAGATATGTACCCGGCGTACGGCAACCTGGTGCCACGCGACATCGCTACGCGCGCCATTTTCAAGGTCGTCTTCGAGATGAACCTCGGCGTCAACGGCGAGCCGATGGTGTACCTCGATGTGACTCACATTGACCCGAAGATGCTCGACCGCAAGCTCGGCGGTGTGCTCGAAATCTACGAGAAGTTCATGGGCGACGACCCACGCAAGGTGCCGATGAAGATCTTCCCGGGCATGCACTACTCGATGGGCGGATTGTGGGTCGACTACGATCACATGACCAACATCCCCGGCTTGTTCGCCGCCGGCGAGGTCGACTACCAGTATCATGGCGCCAATCGCCTGGGCGCCAACTCGCTCCTATCGTGCTTGTACAGCGGCATGGTCGGCGGTCCGAACATGGTGCGTTACGCGCGCGGCCACGCCGGAAACGGAGCGGCCGATACCGCCGCCGAGCAGGAGCAACGTCGCCAAGCGGCCGCGTACGCGAAGCTGCGGAGCATGAAGGGAAAGGAAAACGTTTACGTCCTCGCCAAGGAGCTCGGTGAATGGATGACCGCCAACGTCACGGTCATCCGCGACAACGACAAGCTGCGCGCCACCGACAACAAGCTGCTTGAGCTCAAGGATCGCTGGACCGAGATCGGCTTGCACGATCAATCGGGTTGGGCAAACCAGGAGCTGTCGTTCATCAAGCAGCTGTCGAGTATGATCGAGTTGGCGCGCGTCATCACCCTCGGGGCGCTCAAACGGGACGAAAGCCGCGGCGCGCACTACAAGCCGGCGTTCCCCGAGCGCGACGACGCCAATTTCCTCAAGACCACGAAAGCGCGTTGGAGCTCGGACGGCCCCGAGCTCAGCTATGAACCCGTTGACACCTCGCTGATCAAGCCACGGCCGCGGAAGTACGATGTCGACAAGTCCGCCTGAGGATCGATAGCCATGGACACGCGCAGCATTCGTTTACGCGTCAAGCGCCAGGCCGGCGCGGAATCCCAGCCGTACTGGGAGGAGTTCGAGGTTGCCTACAAGCCGCAGCACAATGTTATCTCCGTGCTCATGGAGATCCGCCGCAACCCGGTGACCCGCGAAGGGAAGCCGACAACGCCGGTGGTGTGGGAAGCCAGTTGCCTCGAAGAGGTTTGTGGCTCGTGCACGATGGTCGTCAACGGGCACGTCCGGCAAGCGTGCACGGCGCTGATCGACAAGCTCGAACAGCCGATCACGCTCGAACCGATGACCAAATTTCCGACGGTGCGCGATCTGGTGGTCGACCGCAGCCGTATGTTCGAAGCCCTCAAGCGGGTGCGCGCCTGGATCCCGATCGACGGCACCTACGATCTCGGCCCCGGGCCACGCTTGTCGACGGAGACCCAGGAGATCGGCTACGCGCTGTCGCGCTGCATGACCTGCGGTTGCTGCCTTGAGGTATGTCCACAGTACAACGATCACTCGCCGTTCATTGGCGCCGCAGCAATGGCGCAAACAGTTCTGTTCAATATGCATCCGACGGGGGCGATGAATAAGGACGAACGTCTCGAAGCTTCTATGGGCGAAGGCGGCATCGCCGATTGCGGTAACGCCCAGAACTGCGTCCAGGTCTG
>CAZTDK010000665.1:0-4101 GCA_964611965.1 uncultured Binatia bacterium (SeqCode)
CATCGTCGAGCGGCGCCGGCCCCAGGTCTGGGATTCAAGGGGGCGGCGTTGATGCTTCGAATCGGCGCGCTGACGCGGGCGTTCCGCGCGGCGCGCGTGGACATCGTGCACAACTATCTGCTGCGTGCCAATCTGGTGGGTTCGGTGAGTGCGCGGCTGGCGCGGGTCCCGCTTGTCCTCTGCAGCAAGCGCGGTTGCCACGACCGCCGCGGTTTCGAGTTGGTCAGCGCCAAGATCGGCAACCGGCTGGCCGATCGCGTCACGGTGAATGCCGAAGCGGTGCGTGACTTCGTCCACGACAACGAAGGCTGCCCGCGCGAGAAGATGGTGGTCATTCCGAGCGGCGTCGACACTGATCGTTTCCGCCCGCTCCCCGCAGCCGCATTCAAGGCGCGCCTCGGCCTGCTCGAATCGCGCCGGGTGGTCGGCGTGGTCACGCGCATGCGGGTACGCAAGGGGGTCGAAGAATTCATCCGCGCCATCGGGCGGCTGCGCGAATCCCAGCCCGATACACACGGGGTCATCGTCGGCGAGGTGAGCCTCGACGACACGTTGCAGGCGCTGGTGCGCGCCCTCGGTCTGCAGGACCATCTCTCGCTCCTCGGCCGGCGGAGTGACATGCCCGAAGTGCTGTCGGCGTTCGATGTCTTCGTCTTGTCCTCGCATGACGAAGGCATGTCGAACGCCATCCTCGAGGCGATGGCGATGGAGAAGGCAGTGGTTGCCACCGATGTCGGTGGCACGGGCGAGGTGGTTCGCCACGGTCAGAGCGGTCTGCTGGTGCCGCCCAAGGATCCAGAAGCACTCGCGCTGGCGATTGGCGAGGTGCTGTCGCAACCGGCACGTGCGCTGGAGATGGGACGACTCGGTCGACGCATTGTCGAACAAAACTTCTCCGCGCATTCCATGGTGCGACAGATGGAGCGCCTGTATCTGGATCTTCTGGCCGCGCGCGGCGTCCTTGCGGCGCGCGCGGCGCAATCTGCCGTATGAACGAGAGGGGTATGAACGTTACGTATATCGGGCACGCTTGCATTCTGGTGGAGTCGGGTGGCACGCGCATCCTGATGGATCCGTGGCTGGTGGATCCGACATATCACGGAACCTGGTGGCACTATCCGCCGCTGAAGCTGGGCCTCCGCGATCTGCCGAAGATCGACTACCTGTACATATCGCACGAGCACCCAGACCACTTTGATCCTGCAACGCTGCGGCAGCTCGACAAGGACGTGACGGTCATCATCGCCGATTTCAAACGTAAGCGCTTTCGCGAGCGCCTGGCGGCCATTGGCTTTCGCAGGATCAATGAGGTCGGCTTTGGTCAGGAGCTGCGGTTGAACGGGAGCGGCTTGTCGGTACGCCTGATCTCGCCCGACCGTCCCTGGGATGACAGTGCCATTCTGATCAAAGATGCGCAGACCACGGTGCTTAACGTCAACGACTGTCACCTCGACGAGGCGACGCTCGAACGCCTCGGCCACGAGCAGCCGATCGACCTGTCGTTCCTCACGTTTACCGGTGCGAGCCAGTATCCCGGCTGCTTTGAGTTTCCGTTGGCGTCGAAGATCGAGCGCTGGCGGCAATCGAAGCAGGCGCATCTGGAAGAGTTCGTCAACTGGGCGCAGCTGCTGCGCACCAAACGCGCCGTGCCGGCCGCTGGCAACTTCGCCTTGCTGGCTCCCGATCAGCTCTTCATGAATACCGATGACTACGTCAACACACCGCAAGATGCGGTCGACCTCCTGCGTGCCAAAGCACCAGAGATCGAGGCGCTGCAGATGAATCCTGGCGACACGTGGGCTGCCGACGGCACGCTGACGCGCATGGCGCCGCCGCCCGATTGGAGCCGCCGCTTGGAGCACATCGAGGCGCTCAGCCGACAGCACCACGCGCAAATCGCGGAGGGCTTCGCGAGCGAAGGCGAGCCGCCCGCCGACCTCTACGAACGCTTCCGGGACTATTTCAACGGCTTGCTGGCGGCGGACGCGTCCATTGCCAAGCGCATCAACATCGTCACGTGGTGGGTGGTGGATGGCACACACGGCGGCGACTGGGTGATCGACTTCACGCGCGAACGGGACTGGGTGTCTCGTGGCGTGCCGCCGCAGTGGAACCTGCGGCTCAAGTTTCCGGCGCGCCTGGTGTCCCAAGGGGTCACCGGCCAGGCGATTTGGGACAACCTGGTGCTGTCATTCCGGGTCCGCCTGGCGCGCAACCCGGATCGCTATATGAAGGAGTTCTGGACCTGGCTCAGCAAGCTCTGAGGGGGGCAGCGGTCGGCGGGCCTGCGGCCGGCGTCTTTTCTATGGGCCGCTCCGCGTTGCGTCGCTGCGGGCGTGCCCGGAGGAATGATGGTGCGAGCCCGGTGCCTCACGGTTCAGGAAAGTGACGTGCTTGTTCAGGATGAAGATTGATGGCTGAACCGCTCAACGTTGTCCTCGTGGTGCTGGAAAGTGTCCGTGCGGACCATCTGTCCTGCGCGGGGTATGCGCGCGAGACGACGCCGTTCCTCGACCGCGTCGCGCGCGAGGGGGTTCGCTTCGCGAACATGATCACCACGGCGCCGTGGACGTTGCCAGCGCATGCGTCCCTGTTCACCGGTCTACACGCTGCGACGCACGGAGCGACGGAAGAGCGCCGGTTCCTGTCGGCGCGCCCCACGTTGCTGCCGGAGTATGCGAAGGCGGCCGGGTATCGCACCGCCGCCTGGTGCGTCAACCCGTGGGTTAGCCCGGAAACCGGCTTCGGACGCGGCTTTGACGTCTTCTTCACGCAGCGCCATCACAACCGTCTCGCCGCGGCGTTGCAGTACGGCCGCAAAGCCAGTGATCGTCTTTTGCGCCGCAAGGATGCCGGCGCCCGCCGCACCAACGATGCGCTGAAGCGCTGGGTGGCGTCGAGTGCGCAGCCCTTCTTTGCCTTCGTGCACTACAATGACACCCATCTCCCCTTCGACCCGCCGCCTCCTTACAATCGCCTGTTTCTTCCCAAAGGGATCGTGCCGGCGCAGGTACGGGCGCTCAATCAAGACGGCAATCGCTGTGTAGCGCGTGACGTCGAGATGACTGAATCGGACTTCAGCATTGCCACGGCACTGTACGATGGCGCGCTGCGCTATGTGGACAATCGCCTGCGAGAGATCGCCGACCTTCTGCAGACACGCGGCGAATGGGAGCGCACGCTGTTCGTCGTCGTCGGCGATCATGGCGAGCATCTCGGCGAGCGCGGGATGCTCGGTCACGGGTTCGCGTTGTCGGAACCGCTCCTGCGTGTCCCCTTGCTGCTGCGTTGTCCGCCGCGCCTCCCGCAGGGTTTCGTGGTCGACGAATTGGCGGCAACCACGGATGTGCTGCCGACGATTCTATCGTTACTGGGCATTGCGGCCGACGGGGTGCACGAGCAGGGGCGGGCTCTCATCGATGCGGGGCGCGCCACCCCCGGTCCGGCATTTACGGTCACCGAGCGCTTCCGCCCGAGCCTGTCGGCATTCCAACAACGCTTCCCGCACTGCGACACGCGTCCGTTCGATGTTCGGCAAAAGGCCCTCCGGACGAAACACGAGAAGTTCATCTGGCGGTCGGACGAGGCGAACGAGCTCTACGATCTCCGCACCGACCCCGGTGAAGCGCAGAACCTGATCGAACGTGACCCGGGGCGTGCTGATGCGCTGCGGCGGCAGCTCTTCGACTGGCTGGCTGCCGTGGAGAAGTACGAGGCTGCCGAAAGCGCACCGGACCCGGGTGACCGCATGCGGCACGAATTCCGCGCTATGGGATATCTGGTGTGACGCCAACCCAGCGGCGCGCGCTACTGCTGATTCTAGTGGTGAGCTTGTGCGTGAACACGGTGGGGCTGCGCTGGGGCGTGCCGAACGGCAACGCGACCTGGGCGACCGACGCCCTCCGGCCATTGGTGCCGATGGCGGTGATCAAACGCGCCTTCCTGGATGAGCACTGGAACTCGGGATGGTTCATGAAGTACCCGCTCGGGCATCCGATGGTCCTGGTGGGCGCGCAGGCGCCGTTGGTTGCGTGGATGCGACTCTCGGGAGAATTCCGCAAGCCGAGCGGGACATACCCGTTTGGATTTCGGCACCCCGAG
>CAZTDK010000666.1:0-4086 GCA_964611965.1 uncultured Binatia bacterium (SeqCode)
AGGGGGGTCAAAATTGGACGCCGATCGGGGGTCAATTTTGGAAGCCGATTGACAGTCGTGCGCCGCGATGGGACATACTCCCTGAAACAGCTGAGGCAGATCGGCTCGTTAGCCCGACAATGGATACTACGCGTGGCCCCAGATTGCTCGGTCCTGGATTTGACAATTCCCTACTTCCAGGCGGGCCCGCGTCGCGTTATGCCGTGGGAGCCCGTCGAGCGAGGGGCTGCTGTGGCCGCCGTCGCACCGGAGTTGCTTGCTGACGTCGCGCTTGGAGGCGCCGTCAGTGCGTTAGCGCGCGCGATGCCGGTTCGCGGCAACCTTCAGAACGACCCCATTGAAGTCGTCGCTGCTGGAGTCAAACAAGGGTTATCAATGCTCGCCGTCGAACTACACCGGCAAGGAGAACTCCTCGGTCGCTTCGCCAGTGAATTGGAACGTAACACGGGTACCGCGGTGGCGCGGCAAGGATCCAATCGCGTGTCCAAGGCAACGGCCCCCGTGGTAGAGGCACAGGGTATTTCCTCGCGAGCAAAGCCCCGACGGAGCCGTCGGCGATCATAACGGTTGCGGGCGAGCCTCGTGGGGTCGGTCGCTGGCGGTGCAACCGCATGTATCGCCGCCGGGACGCACTTTAGAATAACCGCCTGATCGCGGGGGGATATGCATTCCTATGGCGCTCGATCGCTCCCGCTGCCCCGCCTGCGGTGACCGCTACCAGGTCCGGGTCCGTTGCACGTTCGCGGCGCCGTCCCCGCGGTGCGACGCCGCCGGCAGTGATCACCAGCATGTGCTCTGCAGCCGCTGCTCCGCCGAGCGAGTGGAGTTGCTCAGCGCCGACGAGCTCGCATGGCTGGCGAGCGTGAACTAGAGTCGGGACTGGTTTACCGTTCCGGAAGTTCATTCCGAGGCTGTTCTACGATTGAGGGTCCTCCGAAGACACCCTTGGGGGCCGTCTGGCGGCTGCGTCATCTGTTATGGTCGCCTTCTTTCGCGTCGGCAGGTGTGGGAGTTGGTGTTGGGGGTATATCCGCGCCACAAGCCAGGTTCTCCTCCCGAAATGCGGCCTCCCAATTATAGGCCCTCTTCAATTCCCCGCAGTCCAAATGCTTTACATTTTGCAGATTAGTATCTGTTAGGCCGGTATCCTTCAGTTTTGCCATAAACATGTCAGCGCCTGTTAGGTTAGCGCCTTGCAGATAAACGTTCGTCAAGTTGGCTTCCCTCAATTCGGCGTTCGCCAGGTTTACGTCGCGCAGAAAAGCGCCTTCCAAATCCGCAAAACTCAGGTCGGCACCGGTCAGGTTGGCGCCGCTTCCGAAGGCGCGACGAAGATTGGCATTCTTCAACTTGGCGCCCGTCAGGTTGGCGTCAGAAAACTCGGCAAACATCAGGTTCGCGTCCTCCAGATCGGTCCCGGTCAGGTTGGCGTCACCCAACTCAGCAGCCCTCAGGTGCGCACCCGTTAGATCGGCGCGGTTCAGGTTAGCCCCCCACAAGCGGGCACGATCGAGGTTAGCTCCAGCCCTACCAATGCGCCTCAGCTCGGCACCGGCCAGGTCTACGCCACCGATGATCACGTCGTCGCTGACCAAGTCCTCAAGCGCTTCCATGCGCCCCCCGCTCCCAGTCTTCCCGGCAGCTGAATTGATGATCTGCCAGGCTTGGTGGTGTTTGGCCTTTCGCTGATTTTCTTGAACGGCCCGATAGTTCCACGCGAAAGAGACCACTGAGACAACAATCGCGAGCCGGCCCCCGAGCTCAAGCAACTCAATGAACGCCCACCTTCGCAAGCGGTAAACGGCCCACTCGCACAGCCACTCGAAGAAGAGGAAAGGCCGCGTCCAACGGGCCGCATCGCCCCGCCACTCGGACCATGGATCGGGAGGTCGTCGTTCTTCCGGGGTTTCCTTCCTCATCCGTTGCCACTCCTTACGACGATGGCAGCCTACGAGAATGCCGAACGGTGACAATCAGCGTTGGAGGGAATGGAATCGCCCTGCCTATTTCAAATCGTTGTTGAGCGCGTTCGCCAGCCGCGCCCCCGCCAAGGCGATCTGATCCTTGCCGAGCTTCTTCGCATCGGTCTGGTACTTGGTGGTCAACGTCGATGTCCCTGACGTCTTGATCGGCTTTTCATAGGCCACGTCTTTTGCATCCGTGAAGCTTTCGTTGACCCAGTCGGCGACGGTGAGATCCGCACCCTTGGTCGCATCCGCCGCCGGCAGCTTCTTTGCCGCGGTGATCGTCGTGCTGATCGAGGAGCTCGTCCCCAACAGATCGTCCCAGTACGTGTGCAACTTGGGCCCGCACGTCGTCGCGCAGGACACCTTCACGCCATTGCCGCCGTTGTCCCCGTTCGGACTGCTCTTGCTCACCCGTGTCGCGCAGTGCAGCGGCTGGTGCAGATCGCCCACCAGGTGGAGCAGCCAGCTCAGGTCGTAGGACTTCAGCGCGTCAGGCTGACTCGAGCTGAGGACGCCTCGAAAGAGGACGACCTCGGTCTCCGCATTGGGCGTGGGGATGGCAAGCAGCGCCGTCCCATCAGTCGAGAAGGGCGTATCGACGAAGTGCCAGTACTTGTGCCGTGCAAGGTCGCTGTACCCGATGTTCTGATCCGCGGTTCCGTCGGTGGGCGGCCGGTCGCCGCCAGCGGATCCGTCGTCGTGGTAGCTGCTGTCGCTGCGGATCTGGTCGGGCCAGGTGGCGGCAATCATGAACGTCACCAGATCGGGGTCGGCAGTCTTAGGCGCCTTGGCCAGTTGCGCCGGCCACTTCGTGGAGTCCGTCGCATACGGATTGAGCGCCAGGAGCGTCTTCACCCGGGCCTTCGTGGCGGGGGTGAGTTGCTGGTAGGCGATGTAGGCTACGGCCATGTGACCTTCGCTGTCCCAGGCGTGGGCGCAGAGTGGCGTAATCAGGGCGCTGCTCACCAGCAGCACGGTGACAATTCGGCACATCGATGGATCCCCCTCTCCTATGATCGAGATAGGGCGTCAACTATCACCGGAGCGCAGAGGGACGCAAGAGATGTGGATGTGTAGCTTTCTTGACTTCCGTGTGACAGCTACGCGAGAATCCCGGGCGTGGTGGTACGACGCGCGCCATGGAGTTAGATCCCTCGCGGTGCCTGAACTGCGGCGACCGCTACCAGGCGCGCGCCCTGTGCCGTCCAGATCAACCGGCGAAAGACTGCACTAGGCCGCAGCTCCAGCCCCACGTTCACGTCTATTGCACAAAGTGCCTTGCGGAATGGTTCGAGGAGTTCGTCCTTTGCGGCGACGTCGGATGACACGACGCGAAGTGCTGCTGGCGGTGCTGTTGTTGTTGGTCCCGGTTGTCCAGCTCGCGGCCTGTGCGGCACTTCGGCGCGCGCCCGCGGTCGGCCCGGGCCACTGCGGTGTCCTGTGGCACGTCACCGCCGCGCCGCGATGCGCGAACTGCGAGATGTTCCTGGTCGGCTCCGTTCACGCCGGGAGGCCCTCAATGTACCCACTCGATCCCTCAATTGAAGCGGCGTTCCAGCGCGCTGATGGCATGGCGATGGAGATGGATCCCTCGCAAGACGAGATCGGCGAGGTGCAGCGGATGACCGCTGCCGCCACGCTGCCACCCGGGGTGGCGTTGTCGTTTACCGTGCACCCGGAGACATATCTTCGCCTCGAGGCGGCGCTCGACCATTTCCAGATTCCCCTCCAATCCGTCGAGCATCTGCGACCCTGGGCCGTCGCGCTGAAGCTGAACCGTCTGAATCTCGCTGCAGCCGGCTATTCCAACGACGATGGTGTCGATCATTACTTCCTGCGCCAGGCGGCCGGCGCCAAGCGCATCGTAGCGCTGGAGACGGTCGATTCGAAAATTCGCATGTTGAATGCCCTACCCCCTGAGGCGCAAGAGCGCTTCCTGCTCGACAACCTCGCTGAGCCGGAGGCGTTCGCCACGCATGTGCAAGCACTGACGGTCGCCTGGTGTCGCGGTGACACCCAGGCACTGGAGAAGATGACCTCGAGGGGACCGGAGAACCTTGACGGCGCAGCGCTCGACGCAGAGATCCTTCTTGCGCGTAACGCGACGATGACGCGCCGG
>CAZTDK010000667.1:0-4085 GCA_964611965.1 uncultured Binatia bacterium (SeqCode)
TTGGTCAGGAATCCACAGCGCCGGACCCGCCGGAGCAGGCCGTGCGGTTGGACACGTCGGTTGCTCACCCGGTGTCGGGGTGTTCGTGGCGCCGCCAGCGGGGGTCGGGGTTAGAGTCGGAGTTGGCGTGTTCACCGCGATGCAAATCGTGCCGTCCTGGTCACCGGTGTCCGGAACCTTTGTGCCGTTCGGATCGCTCAGGATCACGCCGCTGAAAGTGTAGTCAAGCGTCGCGGTGTTCGTAGGATCGAGGGTGACGTTGCAAGTGAACAGCACGGATCCGTCAGGAATCGGATCGGTGTTGTCGGTCGCCAACACGAGCGCACGCACTGCCGTACAAGCGGTGCCGGTGCAGGCGTTGGGCCGGAAGGCAAACGACGTCGCTCCCTTGTTGATGTCCGCATTGACTGTGCAGTCCGGGTGCCCGTTCGCCTTCGCAGCGATCGGTGCGTTGGTCGGGAAGGTGATGTCGCTCTGCGTCCCGGCGATCATCGCGCCACCGGCGGCCAACTTCACACTGATCACCGCAGTTGTAGCGCCTTCGGCGACGCTCTGATCAGGAATCCACAGACCCGGACCGGCAGGCGAGGGGCGTGCCGACGGGCAGGGCGTGATGACAGGAACCGGGGTCGGAGTGGGGCTCGTCGGGGGGCCCAGAGGAACACAAATCAGCCCATCCTGGTCGCCGGTGTCGGGCACCTTGGTGCCGTTCGGGTCGCTGAGGATCACGCCACTGAAGGTGTAGTCGAGATTGCCACTGGCGCTGGAGCCAACGGCAACATTACAGGTGAACAGCACAGAGCCATCAGGAATCGGATCGGTGTTGTCGGTGGCGAGCACCAACGCACGCACTGCCGTGCAATCAGTGCCCGTGCAACCGTTCGGCCGGAAGGCAAATGATGTCGCTCCCTTGCTGATGTCAGGATTGACGGCACAGTCCGGGTGGCCGTTCGCCTTGGCAGCGATCGGTCCGGCGATCGGGAAGGTAATGTCGCTCTGCGTCCCGGCGATCATCGCTCCGCCAGCGGCGAGTTTCACGGTGATACTGGTTACCGCGGGTGGCTCTGATTGGTCTGGTATCCAGAGACCAGGACCGGCGGGTGCAGGTCGCGCCGTCGGACACGCCACAGTCGCGGTGGTTGGTGTTGGTGTGGGACCGGCCGTCCCCGCGGTGACGCTCCCATCGACACTTGTCGCTGGAGTAACCTTTACGCCGTTCGGATCACTTAGAATGATGCCGGTCTGCGTCAGTGGGAAGGTTCCCGACGCAGTGGCGGCGATATCAACGGTACAGGTGAACAACACTGAGCCGTCAGGAATGGGGTCGGTATTATCCGTAGCGAGCACCAGCGCGCGCACTGCCGTGCACGCGGCACCGGTGCAAGCATTGGGACGGAACGCGAAGGAGGTTGCGCCCTTGCTGATGTCTGGATTCACCGTGCAATTCGGGTGGCCATTTGCCTTGGCCGCGACGGGAATGTTCGCCGGATCGAAGGCGATGTCGCTTTGGGTGCCGGCCACCGACGCGCCTTGCGCATTCAAGGTAACCGTGAATGTTACTGGAGTCCCAGGATCGCCTGAAGCATTGCTGACCACCAGTTCCGCCGCTTGTGCTGCAATCGCGCCGAGGCACAAGAGCCCGGCAGCGAGCAGTGAACCAACGATAGCGGTTCGTCCTCTCGTCTTACGCATGTCCATTCCCTCCCTCTCTAGAGTTGTCGGTTCAACTTGCGTATCAAGTTCATCAAATCCGAGTTAGCTACGCACCTGCTGTAGCTCAAAACCCGCCTCGGCGTCTAGCCCCGAGATTGAATTTTTTCGTTGGCGCGAGATTCGTGCGCGCGCACTGCCGCCCTTCTGCTACTCTAGCTGGTTGGACAACTGCCGAGCGCGTTGTTCACCGCTTTGATGATCAATGCGATGTCGACATCGACCCCGCTGGGAATACCACTTGGGCACGCCGAAGGGGGGGCGCTCCCGAGGTCGATGTTCACCAAGATGATGATCTCGTTTACGGTGACGTCGCCACTAGCATCGCAATCACCAGCGCACGGTGGCGTTATCGGGGGAATTACAACGCTTCCGTCGATGGTTGCCACCTGACTGGCGGCATTGCCGCTACAGGGTGGCTGACCGCTCACCGGAACACAGGTCTGATCGACCGCGGCCTTGTCGCCGAGAGAGAGCAAGGCAGTGAACTGCGGATGCGAGGTGTCCGACACCTGATTGTAGAGGTGCAACGCAGCCGTACCGCTCGCGCCGGAAGCGCCCTTCAGATCGATGGTGAGCAACTGTTGCGGCCCCGCTGGCAACGTCGGAATATCGATGGTACCTGTCCCCGGAGTCGGTAACGGGTTGGGACCGTAAACTACCAAATTGATGAAGTTGTCAGGTGTGATGGCCCCGGAATCGGGACACAAGCAGTGCGTCCGCCCATTCGCGCAACTCGCGTTCTCAACGACGACCTTGAAGTTGGAAATCGACGCATCGGGCTTCACTGCCGCCGGGAGTCCATCTGCATTCAGGGTGCAATCGTTCAGAAGGAGCAGTGCGCTGCCGCTGCCGAGAGTCATCGTCAGCGCGAGCGCCGCGATCTCGTCCGGCCCACCTGCCTGACCATCGTTCGCCGCCTGCTTGAACGTAAGCCCGACGGTGGCCATCGGTGACGCCGTGACACTGGAGGGCGTCACACTGACCTGCGCGCAATTGCCGGTGCAGGCGCTCACGGTCGTCTGGGCCGATGCTCGCTGCAGCATTCCGGCAAGGGCAACCGCTGCCCCGGCGATGATCACAGCTCGCTTCATTTCAAGACCTCCCAGACTCTGGTTCATTCATACTCCCGCGGAAGTTGTCGGCCGCCTCGTCATTGGGCGGGTTGCGGACACGCGCCCAAGGCGTGGTTGACCGCGCTGATGATCAGGGTGATGTCAACCGAGACACCGCTCGGAACCCCCTGCGGACAGGCTGACGGTTCCGCGTTGCCGAGATCGATGTTCACCAACGTAATGATTTCGTCTACCGTGACCTCTCCGCTGCCGTCGCAATCACCGACACACGTCACCGGGGGCGTCAGGCTAGAGCTATTGAGCAGGACCGAAACCGTATCGATGTTTTCGTCTGTCGGGATCGAGAGGGCTTCGTTGGCGGTCGCTAGATCCGGCTTGTCATCGCCGTTGAAGTCCACCGCCACCAGCGCGCTCGGCGCAGCGTATCCCGGCGGGGGCGGCGCCACGCTGAAATCAATCTGTGGATTGAACGTTCCGTTTCCGTTCCCGGTCAACACGGACACGTTATCATCAAAATTGTTCGCTGTTGCAAGATCCAGTTTTCCATCGCCATCAAAGTCCGCCGCGACAATTCCGGTCGGCAGATTGCCCACGGTCAGTTGCGGGCTGAGAATATTGAACCCGCTGGCGCTGGCATCGCCCAAGAGGACCACAACGGTATTCCCGAGCGCGCTGCTGGTCGCGCTCCCCTGGTTGCCAACGGCGATGTCGGCTTTCCCATCACCATTGAAATCCCCACTGACAATCGGTGCCGGTCCATCGAACAACGTAGATGCGATCTCGGGCTGGGCTACGAACGTACCGTCGCCAGCACCCTTGAGAACCGTGAGCGTACCAATTGCGTCCGCGCCGCCGCCGTTGTTCGCCACGACAAGGTCGAGGTTATGGTCACCGTCGAGGTCCACCGCCACCAGTCCGACCGGCGCGACACCCACATTGAAGGACTTTCCGGGAATGCACGTCTCGGGACTCGTGCACTCGTTGTCGGCCGTGCACGACTGGTCGATGGTCACTGAGCAGTGTTTCATGAACGTGCCGTCGCCGACGCCGAGGAGAATCGTGACCGTGTCATCGAAGTCGTCGGCGGTCGCCACGTCAAGCTTGCCGTCCTTGTTGAAATCGCCCACGACGATGGCCTCCGGCGAGCTACCCGTTTGCGCCGTCAACGCCGAGCCAAACACGTTGCTACCCTGGTTGAGCAGAACATTCAC
The DNA here is from genome assembly GCA_964611965.1 of uncultured Binatia bacterium (SeqCode). Lineage (GTDB taxonomy): Bacteria > Desulfobacterota > Binatia > HRBIN30 > HRBIN30 > CAZTDK01. The sequence goes on from CAZTDK010000667.1 coordinate 3,998, forward strand.
CGTGTTGTCCTGCTCGTCGGAGACCACAATGTCGAGCTTACCGTCGCCATTGAAGTCACCCACGGCAATCGCCGCGGGCGCCATCGCG
>CAZTDK010000668.1:0-4074 GCA_964611965.1 uncultured Binatia bacterium (SeqCode)
CGTCGGCAGGCTAGGACCTGCGGTCGGCGTCTCTTCTATGGCCCGCTCCCCCCTTCGGGGAGCTCAGGACAGGATTGGTCGCTAGGCGCTGCCAAGTCCGACAGGCTGCTAGCGCCCCGCGTTTTCATTTGCCGTTCGAATGAGTGGAGTCGCCGACCGTCAATGACTATTGATGGATTGCACGGCAGCCACGAGGGCCACAGCGACTCCTCCGCCAATGACGATGCTGGGCAACGAGTGCGACGTCAGCAGTGCACCAAAGGTCGAGGTCGCCCAGGGCTGCAGCAACATGATCGCCGCGCCGGCACCGGCCGCCCAGTGCATCTCGATGTCGATGCTCAGCAACCAGCGCAACGCCAGACCCGACATGCCCCCCACAATAACCAGATCCCACACCGCGTATTCGGTCATGTGTGCTCCTCCGACGATCTCCGATGACCACGTGTCCGATTGCTGAGCAAGCATCAGACCACCGATGAGGTAAATGGGGCGCCCGCTTTCGAGAGCCTGTCGGCGTGTTTGGGGGCGTCGGCACAATGACGGATGGGCAGAGCGCCGATGCCCTGCCCCCATGACTCCGGTTGCAGAGTGCGGTAGCAGGTGCTTGTCAGAGAGCATGGTCGACAAGTGGAAAGACCAGGAGGGTGGGACATGATCGACCGGATGCGAACGATCGGGGGCTGGTTGGCTACGATCCTGGTGGCCTGGACAGGCGCCGCCGCCGCGCAAGGGTTGTACTGGGAAAGCACGACGACGGGCATCGGTACGCAGCCGCGCTCCGCGCAGATCTACGCGGTTCCACGGATGATCAAGATCGTGCAGCCGGACGGCCACACGGTCATCGTGCGCGGCGACGAGGACAAGCTCTTCACCATCGACACCGCGGCGCATACGTACCATGAAATCAACATCGCCGGGCTCGAAGGGCCGGCACACGACACGCCGGGGCAGGTCGATACGCTGCGCACCCAGACGGAGCAGCGCATCAAGAATCTGCCGCCGGAACAACGCGCGATGATGGAAAAGATGATGCCGAACCTTCAAGCGCCGGCAGGGAAGCGCGCACCGGTCACCGTCAGCCGCACCGACGAAACGAAGACGATCAACGGCTACGCATGCACCAAGTATGTGGCGCAGCAGGGCGACAAGATTCTCCTGGTGGCGTGGACGACCAACGAGGTGAAGGCATTCGACGGACTGCGCGAGGACTGGGTGAAGTTCCAGAAGCGAATGTCGGTGCTGAGTCGGATGAGCGGCGTGACCGCCGGCGGCATCGCCGATGCCTATGCGGCGATGCAAGGGTTCCCCATCGTCACCGAAATGGGACCGGTCAAGACCGAGGTTACCAAGGTGGAAGTCCGCACCACCCCGGCCAGCGAGTTTCAGGTGCCCGCCGGCTACACGTTGGAGCCGCTGAGACACTGATGGAATTGGAAGATTTGAGGATTGGAGAATTGGAGGATTGAAGCGGGAAACCGACGGAATCGTGCACTCCTCAAATCCTTGGATGAATGTAGAGAAACAGTCCCAACATCACGGCCGCGGAGACGACATTGCCGGCGGCGATGCTCGTAAACACGGCGCGGTCCGCCATGCCGAGCCGCTGCGTACAGACGAGAGCAACCGCCAGGACGCCGGCAACCCGGAGCAGCATCCACACCAGCGGTGCGGTGGCGCGCCCAAGGCCTTGCAAGGCGAAGGCAACGACCATCGAGATCCCGACGAACGGATACGAGGGACCGATGATGCGCAGGTACTGCGTTCCTACATCCGTAATGCCCGGGTCGTGCGTAAACAGGCCGAGCCACAACATCGGCCGCCAGCACAACAGCAAGCCCGGCACCGCGAGCAACGCCACCATGACTGCGCCGGCGCGTATGACATACGAACGCACGCGTTCCGGCTGTCTGGCGCCGGTGGCCAATCCGACCAGCGTCAGCACAGCCGCGCCAAACCCGTAGGCCACTGACATCAGCAGAAAGTCCAGACGCGTGCCGAGCCCGTAGGCGGCGAGATGCGCTTCGCCAAGGCGCGCCAGAACGCCGGTCAGCACCATCATGCCGACGTTGTTGGTGAGCGTCGACAGCGAGGCGGGAATGCCGACGCGCAGGATCTCCGTCAACGGCGTCAACCTGAGCCTCGCGAAGCGGAACGTCGGATGCACGAGCCCCCGGCCGCCGAAGACGTAGAGCGCCCGTGGTATGGTCGCCAGCAGCTGACTCGTCAACGCCGCCAACGCCGCGCCCACCAGACCCCAGCCGGCAACGAACATGAACAGCGGCGTGAGCAGGATCTGCAGCAGCAGTGACGTGCTCGACCACAGCGCCGGAATGCGCACGTTCCCTTCGCCGCGCATGATACTGTCGAACATCGTGCCGACGAAGGTAATCGCGGCGCCCCCGAACAGCACGCGTGCGAACAGTGTCGCGCTCGTCAACACCACGCCGGTTCCGCCCATCAGGGCAAACAGCCGCGCAGCGCCAAGGAGAATGCCGATCGCGAACAGCACGCCAAGCGCGATGCTGAGAACCAAAGCGTGCTCGGCGATCGCCGCGGCCCCGCGCCGTTGCCCGGCCCCCAGCGCGCGGGCCACCGCCGACGCCGCACCGGCGCCGATGCCTCCGGCCATTGCCGTGATCGCCAACAGTGAAATGGGAAACACCAAAGATACTGCCGCGATCGCGTCGGGGCCGAGCCGGCTCACGTAGTACGTATAGAGCACATTGGACGTCGCAGCGATCAACATCACGCCGGTCGTCGGCGTGGCCAGCCGGACGACGGCCCGCAGCGGCGGCAGCGCCAGCAACTCCTCGGGCGCACCGCGCCGGCGTGGCGGTGCGGAGGCCTTGGTGCCCGCCGCCGGCAGATCTATCGCTTGTCTCATCGCGTCGTGCTGCGGAACTGCAGAGATATCCGTACGTATACCATGGGGGCTGCGACCAGCGTCCTTTCAATGCCCGCTGCCAATTGGGTCGCTGCGAGCTACCACGTCCGCCAGGTTGGCTGAACTCGACGCACCGTAGCGCACGCCCACTCCTGAGGCGAGGGCCTGCAGGCTGTCGGAGTGTCTCGGAAGAAGAAAATGGGAACCGGAAACAGGAAACCGGAAATGAAAAATGGCCAACGCACCATCCACCTCTATGCCTCAATTTTCCGTTTCCTGTTTCCGGTTTGCTGCTTTTGTCATTCTCCGCGACCAACCCATGTCCAGAGCCCTGTCGAGGAGCGAGCGGGCCATAGAAGAAACGCGGGCCGCAGGCCCTTTCCGAAACCCGTGCGACGTGTGCTACGAAGCCCGAAGTGCGATGAGCCATTCGGGACCATTCTGGGACGAGATCGAGGGCCGGGCACCCTTGCCGCCGGCGACACAGCTGCTCGGTCGCCGCGTGATCGCGGTCGACGCGGACGGCGGCACGATTACCGTCGAGTTCACCGCGCGGGCGGAATTCTGCAACAGCGCCGGAACCATTCAAGGCGGATTTCTTGCCGCGATGCTGGACAGCACCATCGGTCCGGCTTTGCGCGCTACGCTGGCGCCGGGACAGCAGGCTCCAACGCTGGAGCTCAAGGTAAGCTTCATTCGGCCGGCGCAGGTGGGAAGGTTGATCGGACACGGCCGCATCGTTCATAAGGGCAGATCGATCGCCTTCCTTGCCGGCGAGCTGCACGATCCCACCGGGGAGTTGGTGGCGATGGCGAGCGCCACGGCGCGCATCGTCGGCCCAACGCCACGTTGAGTGACCAACGATGACGTTTCGAGCACGACAGCAGAATGATGAAGAGACCGAGATCTGACGAGCGCCCCACATTGAAGAAATCACGAAAGCACAAACGTTCGGCCTCACGACATGAAGATGAGCCCCCCGTGCTCTTCGTGTTTTCCCGCTTTCGCGTTTTCGTGATTCGCTTATTTGCGCCACCGCCCGCCACGCGGTTGTGACAAGAAAATTTCTCCACACGGACAGGGAGTCACTGTGCACGATCATCAATCCAACCCGAACATCCGACTCCTCGACGGGGCCTTCTACGCCACCGACGCGCACCGACACTTTCAATGGATGCGCGAGCATGCGC
>CAZTDK010000669.1:0-4073 GCA_964611965.1 uncultured Binatia bacterium (SeqCode)
GAAGTGATCGCGCGCCTGGTCAGCGTATTGATGGGGGTCGGCCTCGTGGCGCTGGCGTATGCGACCGGGGCACTGTTGTTCGGGACCGTTGCGGGTTGGGCAGCCGCCGTGTTGATAGCCGGGTGTTACCCGGTGGTCTTCTATGCGCACACCACCAACGTCGATGTCCCCGCGCTCTTCTGGGCGGCCGCGTCCGTCTGGGCCGCGTTGGTTGCCGCCGAGCGCGATTCGCGGGCCGCCGCCGTCGTAACCGGTGCGAGTGTGGGCATGGCGCTGTGCACCAAGGAGCAGAGTCTCGGCATCGTCGCCATGGTGCCGGTCGTGTGGGTGTTGCAGCGCTTTGCACGGCCTGGTCAGCGCTGGCAGGGCACCCTGCGCCAGTGTGTCGCGGCGGCCGTGGGCTTCGTGGTGGTCATGGCGGTTGCGGGGAATATGCTCTGGAACCCGACCGGCCTGAGCAATCGCTGGCGTTATCTGGCGGGCGTGCTGCCGGAAGCCATCCGCGTCAAATACTTTCCGTATCAGTCGATGATCCAGGTGCCGAAGGTGACGACCATCAGTGGTGAGATCCAGCACGTGGTGAAGGTGTTCAGCGTCGCTGCGCAGGGCGTGACGCTGCCGCTCTTCGCGCTGTGCCTGGCTGGAATCGTGTGGGCGCTGTGGCGCCGTCCTCGCCAGGCGGCGATTCTATTGCTGCTGCTCCTTGGGTACTACGTCTTGTCGTCGCGGGCGCTGGTCCTCGTGCCGGTGCGCTATACGATGTCGTTGATGTACGTCTTCCTGTTCTTCGGCGGCGCCGCCGCGGGCGCGCTCATCGATGCCGCTGGAGCGCTCAAGAGTGGCGCCGCGCGTACGGCGGCGACCGTGGGGTTGGTCGCCCTGGCCGGCATGGCGCTGCTCCCCGGCATCGAGGTCGACGCGTTGCTCGTGCATGACCCGCGCTACAAGGCGGAAACCTGGTTGCGCAAGCATGTGCCACCCACGGCGCACATCGAAACCTATCAGCCGCTGACGTACCTGCCGCGCTTCGGCCCGGAGAGACAGCTGGTGCAAGTGCCGGTAGAGGACCGTTCGATCGCAAAGTTCCAGCAGCGGCAGCCCGACGTCGTGGTGATGAGCAGTGGAGGCCGTGCGGGTTTGAGCGGACGCCTGCGTCGCGATTGGAAACCTGGCAGCTCGATCATGGTCGAGTCAGGCTCGGCGGCGGAATTCCTGCAGGCGCTGCGCACTGAGCAGCTGGGCTATCACCCGGTCGCCCATTTCCACACGCCGACGTGGTGGATCACGCCGCGCATCAACAGCCTGGATCCGGAGATCACCATCTTTGCACGACAGCCGCAGAACGACGGCGTGAGTTGAACGATGAGCGCCGGCAAAGCAATCTGGTACCTCGTGTTCCACACTGTCTATGGGGTGGTGAAGTATCTGCCGATGCTCGGCGGTGACGTATTGCGGTACGCCGTGCTCAAGGTGTTCCTGAAGCGCATCGACGGCTGGGTCTGGTTCCGGGACAACGTCACCATTTGGTTTCCCGAGGGCATCAGCATTGGCGGCGGCAGTACGGTGGGCGAGAACTGTTTCTTGGACGGTTACGGCGGCTTGACCATCGGCCGTTTCGTGCAGATGGCGCACGGCACGTCGGTGATCTCTGAAGATCATGGTTTCGCGACACGCAAGGTGCCGATCGGGCGGCAGACGAAGACGCCGGGTCCGATCGTTATCGGCGATGACGTGTGGGTCGGTTGTGGCGTGCGCATTCTGAAGGGTGTCACGATCGGCACCGGAGCGATCATCGGGGCGGGCGCCGTGGTGACGAAGGATGTGCCCCCGTACAGCATCGTTGGTGGTGTGCCGGCGCGGGTCATCGGCATGCGGCCGGACGATACCGTCCCCGGGGAGGAAGCCCCGGCGGAGTTGCGAAAGCACGGGTGAGCGTGCGCCGGCCGCAGCGGGTTGCGCTGGTCATCGGGCAGCTGACCCGGGGCGGCGCGGAAGGTCAGCTCGTGCAGCTGGTCCGTGGCCTGGACCGGGCGCGCTTCGAGCCGATTGTCTACTGTCTCTCGGCAAAGACGGAACCGTTGGGCCTCGAGATTGCCGCGAGCGGAACGCCGTTGCGCTCGCTGACTGGCGCGGCACTGCGGCGGGCGCAACGGTTGGCGGTACACTTCGAGGAAGACCAGATCGACGTGGTACACGCGTGGCTCTATCCCGCCAATGCCATGGCGACTGCGGCGCACGTCTTGCGGTCCGCACGCCCGCTGATCACGTCAGCGCGCAATTGCAAGGTTCAGGGGTGGGTGAGCCGGCTCGCGAATGTCGTGGCCTTCCGCTCGAGCCGCGCAATTGTTGCAAACTCGCGGGATGTGGCCGCCTACATTACCCGGACGTATGCAGCGCCGAGCCGCCCGATTCGGGTGATTTACAACGGGATCGATGTCGAGCGCTTTCATCCCAACGGTTGGCATGTCGAGGCGGGGCCGATTGTGACCATCGGACGTTTGGTGCCTCAGAAGAATCACGACTTGTTCTTGCGCGCCGCTGCGGCACTGAGCCGTGAAGTGCCTGCCGCGCGTTTCACCATCGTTGGCGACGGACCGTTGCGTGCGATGCTGGAGCGGCAGGCGAGCCAGCTCGGTATCGCCGACCGTGTGGCATTTGCCGGAGAGCGCAATGATGTCGATGCAATCGTGCGCGCCGCATCGTTATTCTGGCTCACCTCGATGTGGGAAGGCATGCCAAACGTGGTGCTCGAGGCCATGGCGAGCGGTGTCCCCGTGGTGGCCACCAACGTCGGCGGAACCCGTGAGCTGGTGCGGGAAGGCGTCGACGGCTACGTCGTGGCACGCGGCGATGCCACGGCGTTCGTGCGCCACTCGCGCACGCTGCTGCTCGAGGCGGGAATGCGCCGGGCGTTTTCGGCGGCGGCGCGCGTCCGCGCCGAGACGTTCTCAACAGCGCAGATGGTCGAGGCCATGATGCGGCTTTACGACGAGGTGATCCAGTGACGGAGCAGCTGCCGCTGGTATCCGTGGTCATCCCGATGCGCAACGAGGGCGCGCATATCTCGGCATGCATCGATTCGGTGTTGGCGCAAGCCTACCCGCCCGATCGCCTCGAGGTCATCGTCGTGGATGGCGACTCCGACGACACGTCCATGGACGTGCTGCGCGGCTACGGCACGCGCCTGCGGATCTTCCACAATCCCTCCCGCATCGTGCCCACGGCGATGAACATTGGGATCCGTGCCGCTCGCGGCGACGTTATCGCCCGGGTCGATGCCCACACTTTGCTCGATCCCGACTACCTGCGCATCGGCATCGAGACCCTGCAACGGACGGCTGCGGACAACGTCGGTGGACCGATGCGCAGCGTCGGCGGCGGCGCGTTGGGGGATGCGATCGCGCTGGCGATGGCGTCACGGTTCGGGATCGGCGCATATTTTCATTTCGCGGCCGAAGATCGCGAGGTCGACACGGTCTACATGGGCATGTATCCCCGGGCCGTTTTCGAGCGTATCGGGCTGTTCGACGAGGAACTGGTGCGCAATCAAGACGACGAGCTCAACTACCGGCTGCGCAAGGCCGGTGGCTCGATCTTCATCACCACACGCATGCGCTCGCGCTATCAAAATCGCCAGAGCCTGAAGACCCTGTGGCGGCAGTTCTTTCAGTACGGAATGTGGAAGATTCGCGTGTTGCAGAAGCATCCGCGGCAGATGAGCCCGCGCCAGTTCGTCCCGCCGTTTTTTGTGCTGGCCGTGATCAGTACGGCGTTGGCGGCGCCTTGGCTCCGGTTTGCCAGGTGGCTCCTGCTGGCGGCCCTTGGCGCGTATGCGGCCGCGCTGCTCGCCGCTGCTTGTACCGTTGCACGGCAACATGGCTGGCGCCATTTCGCGCGCGTATTGGCTGCGTTTGCAACCATGCATCTGAGCTGGGGGAGCGGGTTCCTGGTGGGCGCGGTGCGCTTTGCGGACCGCTGGTTTGCAAACGAGCCGCCGCCGCCGCCGTTGCAGACGGGCGAGGTGCCCACGGTGGCGTGATGCACCAGTGGGTTGAAGAAACCGGATCGGCCGC
>CAZTDK010000670.1:0-4070 GCA_964611965.1 uncultured Binatia bacterium (SeqCode)
GAAGATGGGAAAGCCGCGCAGAGAAAAGACACGCCCGGTGGGTTCCCGCACACGCGCCGCGATAGCGGCAGCCGCGCCAGTTGCCCCCGTCCACCATGAAGCGCTACCCCCACAACGCTGGTGGCGGCCAGAGACGTATGCCACCGTCCTGTTGCTCGCGGTTGTCTTGGCGTACCTGCCAACCTTCAACGCGGGTTTCGTGCGCTGGGATGATCAGTATTACGTCGAGGAGAGCGACCTGCTGCCGGACCCGGAGGGATTGAGAAAAATCTGGAACCCACTGGGACACGATACGCAGCAGTTCTACCCCCTGGTGTTCAGCTCGTACTGGCTGGAATATCGACTCTGGGGTCTCGACGCGCGCAGCTACCACGTCGTCAACGTCGGGCTTCATGCCATCAACGCGCTCCTCGTCTTGTCCTTCGCGTTGGAGCTCGGGGTATCGGCGCTCGTGGCCGCAACAACCGCGACCCTCTTCGCGCTGCATCCGGCCCAGGTCGCCTCGGTCGCCTGGATTTCCGAGCTCAAGAACACACTCTCCGGCTTGTTCTATCTGCTGGCGGTCTTCGCCTACCTGCGGCACCGGCGCACCGGCGCTTGGTCAACGTATGGTCTCTGCTTGCTGGCCTTTGTCGGGGCGCTGCTGAGCAAAACACAAACGCTGACCCTGCCCGCATCACTGCTGCTGGTCGATTGGACGTTGCAACGCCTCGGCCGCATTCCGCGCACCGCTGCCGTCCGTGTCGTGGCGCGCATGGTGCCGATGGTCGCTCTTGGCGGGCTCGCCGGTATCATCACGATGCGCTTCGAGCAGACACCGTGGACACGGTCCTTCACCCTGACGGAGCGCCTGCTGGTCAGCACCAACGCAGCAGTGTTCTATGCCCGCACCTTTTTCGCGCCGTTCCGGCTCTCCCCGATCTACCCCGAATGGCACGTGGCCGTTGCCGATTGGCGGTGGTGGGTAGCTCCCGCCATTTGCGCGCTGGCCGTTGGTGTCCTCGTGAGCGTGCGGCGCCGGGTGCCCGATCTCGTCAGTTGGGGTATCGCTCACTTCTATGTCGCTCTGATTCCAGTTCTCGGCGTGTTCTCCTTCAACTTTCAAACCTATACCTTCGTCGCCGATCACTTCTTGTACCTCTCGATCATCGGCGCCGGGTTGGCGGTGGCAACCGTTATCGAGCGGGGCATCAACGGCTGGCGGCCGCAGTCACTGCAGCCGCTGATGGCCACGGTTGCATTGGTGCTGCTCACCGGTTGTGGAACGCTGACATACCTGGAATGCACGCACTGGCGGAGCAACCTCACCTTTTGGACGCGGGTGCGGGAACGCGATCCCGATGGCTTTCTCGCAAACTTCAACTTGGGCAACCACTACCGCAACGTGCGCCAGTGGTCCCAAGCGGTGCCGTTCTTTCGCCGCGCCGCAGAGATTCGCGCCAAGGTCGACTATCCGTTCGTCCGCTATGCCGAGGCGCTCGGCCAGGCCAGTGGACCGGCGGCCGTGATCGAGATGTGCACACAACGGCTGGCACGCGACCCGAACTTCTACCCCGCCGCCCTCGAACGCGCGAGCCGCCACGAACAACTGGGACAATTGCACGAGGCGTTACAGGACTACGAGCGCACGCTGCAGACCGCGCCGCGCGACTCGGCGCAATGGGGCGAAGCGCAACGCCGGCACACGCAGCTGGCCAATCAGCAAGCGCCGAGCGGGTAGGGACCACGTGTCAGACACCTGGATGCCCTCAGATTCCTGATTTCGAATTTTCGACGGCTCTCACAGCTGCGGACGCGCGCGCTCGATGATGCGCGCGCAGTCGGTGGCGCGTGGGAGCGTGCCAAAGGCCAGTCCGCGATCGCCGGCGAGCCGTGACGCGCAGAACGCGTCCGCCACGGCCGGCGCAGCGTGACGCACCAAGAGCGATGCCTGCAGTGCCAGGGCCATGTGCTCGACGAGCCGCCGGGCACGCAACTCGATGGCATCGAAGTCAGTCAGCTCCTGGCGCAGCGCGTCGACGAAACGATCCAGGCGGGCGTCGCCGCCGCGCGCCTGATCGAGCTCGAGAAAGAACGCATCCACGGACTCCGGCTCGCGCCCCATGGCGCGCAGCACGTCGAGGCAGATGACGTTGCCCGATCCTTCCCACACGCCGTTGACGGGCGCCTCACGGTAGAGGCGCGGCAGGATCGACTCTTCGACCACACCGTTGCCGCCGAGGCACTCGAGCGCCTCGGCCACCAGTGGTGGCTGACGCTTGCACACCCAATACTTGACCACCGCCGTCGCCAGCCGCGGGAAATGTCGCTCGCCGGTCGCTTGCGCCTCGTCGTAGGCCCGTGCCAAGCGCATCATCGTCACCGTCGCCGCCTCCGACTCGAGGCTCAAATCAGCGAGCACGTTTTGCATCAGCGGCTGCTCGATGAGGCGCTTGCCGAACGCCGACCGATGCGCCGCGTGGTGCGTCGCTTGCGCGACCGCCTGGCGCATACCGGACGCGGAGCCGATGACACAATCGAGGCGCGTATGGTTGACCATCTCGATGATGGTGCGCACGCCGTGGCCTTCGTCACCGACCATCCGCGCCCAGGCGCCGTCGAACTCGATTTCGCTGGAGGCGTTCGAGCGATTGCCGAGCTTCTCCTTCAGACGCTGCACCGCGAATCGGTTGCGCGTACCGTCCGGCAGCCAGCGTGGCAACAAAAAGCACGACAGGCCTTTCTCGGTGGACGCCAGGGTAAGGAACACATCACACATCGGCGCGGAGCAAAACCACTTGTGTCCGGTGAGGGCGTACTCGGCGCCCGGACCGCCGCCGCGCAGCGCGCGGGCGCGCGAGGTGTTGGCACGCACGTCGGAGCCGCCTTGCTTCTCGGTCATCGCCATCCCACACAAGGCGCCGCGCTTGTCCACGACCGGCAGATTGCGCGGGTCGTACTCGGTCGACAAGAGCCGCGGCACCCATTCGGCGGCGACCTCCGGCTGGGCACGCAACGCGGGCACCGACGAGAACGTCATGGAAATCGGGCAACCGTGGCCGGCCTCGGCCTGGCTGAGCGTGAAAAACAGCGCGGCGCGCGCGACGTGCGCACCGCGACGCGGCGTGCGCCACGGCAGCGCATGCAACTCGTAGTGAACGGCGAGCCGCATCAGATTGTGCCACGCCGGATGAAACTCGACCTCGTCGATGCGGTGGCCATAGCGGTCGAAGGCGCGCAGCACCGGCGTGTACGTGTTGGCCTGTACGCCCCACGCCAGTGGCTCGCCACCGGCAATCTGCCCCAGCTCGCTGACGCGCTCCCGCGCCCAACCGCCGCCTTCGCGCTCCAACGCTTCGACGAGTACCCGATCGTGTTCGAACAGGTTGTACCCTTCCAGCGGCGGCGGCTGGTTCAGCACCTCGTGAGTGACGTTCGGCGGGGGTAGCGCAATGGTCGACATCCGTGAGTTCTCCTCTCAGGCCTACGGCCGGCGGCCCTGTGGCGACAGCTTTCTATGGACCACTCCCCGTCGGGTCGGGCCTGCGGCCGGCGTTTCTTTTCTGGCCCGCTCCCCTGGGTTGGTATGGGCTTCCAGCGTCAACAGCCTACCACTTGCTCGCCGGGAGGGACATGGTGCGGAGCAGTCAATTTCTTGCGATGGCAGCGCCTAGCAGCCTGTCGGACTTGGAAGTGAGCAGCGACCCAACGGGGAGCGGACCATAAGAAAGGACGCCGACCGCAGGTCCTGGCAACCAACGGGAGCGGTTATAGAAAGACGCCACCCGCCAGGGCCGCTGGGCGCCGCCCTACTTCTCGGGAGCGATGTCTTCCAGCTCCTGGTTGGCCGTCTCGGGAAGAAAGAAGGCGACCACCAACGGCGCCACCGGCGTGATCACCAGCATCCACGTGATAGCACGCGCGTGACTGCCGGTGACGCCATAGAGAAGGCTCTCCATCCACAGCCCCAAGGCCGCGCCCAGCGTCGTGACCAACGCGCGCACCCCTGAGGCCGTCGAGCGATAGGAAGTCGGGAACAGCTCGCTGCCGAGCGCCGCGAACATGACGAGGATCATCGCCAGGGTCAGCAG
>CAZTDK010000671.1:0-4057 GCA_964611965.1 uncultured Binatia bacterium (SeqCode)
GCGCGAAGGCCGCCTGGGCACCTATGCACAGACCTTGGGTCAAGAAGCGGCACAAGTCGGCAGCGCGTTTGCGTTGGCACCGCTCGATTGGGTGGTGCCGTCGTACCGCGAGAACGGCGTCCTTTTCTGTCGAGGAATTCCGATGCAGAATATTCTGCTGTATTGGGGCGGTGACTCGCGCGGCATGTCGGGGTTCAAGGCCCGGCACTGCCTGCCGTTCGCTGTTCCCGTCGGAACGCAGATCCCGCATGCCGTCGGTGTTGCCATGGCCTGCAAGCTCCGCGGCGAGGGTGTCGTCGTTGCGTGCTACTTCGGTGATGGCGCGACGAGTACCGGTGACTTTCACGCCGGATTGACGATGGCGGGGGTGTTCAAAGCGCCGGTGGTGTTTATCTGCCAGAACAACCAGTGGGCGATCAGCGTGCCGCGCGGCCGTCAATGTGCCGCGGCGACGCTTGCGCAAAAGGCCATCGGCTACGGCATCGACGCGATCCAGGTCGACGGCAACGACGTCCTGGCGTGCTACGCCGGGACGCAGGAAGCGGTTGAGCGCGCTCGTGGCGGTGGCGGGGCGACGTTGGTCGAAGCCGTAACCTACCGGCTCGGTGATCACACCACGGCCGACGACGCCAGCCGTTACCGCGATGCAACCGAAGTCGACGCCTGGCGGCAACGTGATCCGCTGGTGCGTTTGCGGCGGCATTTGGAACACACGGGACTGTGGAATGACGAGCGCGAGGCGGCGTTGCTGGCACGATGCCAGCGCGACGTCGATCGGGCGGTAATTGTCGCGGAATCGATGACGCCGGCCGACGTGGCGGACGTGACACACTATACCTATGCCAAGCCAACGGGCGCGCCGCCGATCCACGTGAACGCCGCGCCGATGGCGCAACTCGAAGCCGCGAAGCTCGCGGCGCACAAGAACGCGGCGTAGGAAGCTCACATGGCGATACTGACTTTCGTTCAGACAATTGGTTCGACACTGGCCTTCGCGATGGAGCACGACCAGACGGTCGTCGTTCTCGGTGAAGACGTCGGCCGCAGCGGCGGGGTGTTTCGCGCCACCACGGGGTTGTGGGAGCGCTTTGGTCCGGAGCGCGTAATCGATACGCCGCTTACCGAGAGCGGCATTGTCGGCGTCGCCATTGGCATGGCGCTCAACGGATTGCGACCGGTCGCGGAGATTCAGTTCGAAGGCTTCCTGCTTCCGGCGCTCGATCAGTTGGCGTCGCATGCGGCGCGCTATCACACGCGCTCGCGCGGCCAGTGGTCGGTCCCGTTGGTCATTCGCTGCCCCTGGGGCGGCGGTATCCACGCGCCGGAACATCATTCCGACAGTCCGGAGGCTCTATTCGCGCACATTCCCGGTCTCAAGGTTGTCTTGCCGTCGACACCCTACGATGCCAAAGGCCTGTTGCTCGCCGCGATTCGGGATCCCGATCCGGTGTTGTTCTTCGAGCCGAAGCGGCTTTACCGCGCCGTCCGGCAAGAAGTACCCGACGCGGACTATGAGGTGCCGATCGGTACGGCGCGCGTGCTCCGCGCCGGCACCGATGTCACGGTGATCACCTGGGGAGCGCTGGTGCGCGATTGCGAGGCGGCACTCGACCAGCGACCGGCGGTGAGCGCGGAGCTCATCGATCTGCGCACGCTGGCGCCGATTGACGTCGAAACGATTGTCGCCTCCGTGGCCAAGACCGGGCGCGCGGTGATTGTCCACGAAGCGCCGCGCAGCGGTGGTCTCGGCGCCGAGTTGGCGGCGACCATTCAGGAGCATGCGCTCTTACACCTGAAGGCGCCGGTGGCGCGCGTCACCGGGCCGGATGCGATCATGCCGCTCTACAAATTGGAGAAGGCGTATTTGCCGGATGCCGCTCGCATCGCGCACGCCGTCGACGAGGCCCTGGCGTTCTAACGGGCACCCGGCGGCTGGATCGGCTGATGGCGTTCACCTTCCGACTTCCTGACCTCGGTGAAGGCATTACCGAGGCGGAAATCATCGAATGGCTGGTCGCGGACGGTGCTCCGGTCAGCGAGCATCAACCTCTGTTGCGCGTCGAGACCGACAAGGCGCTGGTCGAAATCCCTTCGCCGGCGTCCGGTCGCCTCGGTCAGATTCGCCATCAGGCCGGAGACACCGTGCGCGTCGGCGAGATCCTCGTCTCGATCCTCGACGAGGGTGAAAGTCAAGCGGCGACTCCGCAATCGACGCGCGCCACGACGGTCGTCGGGGTGCTGCCGGATGAGCCGATCGATCTCCCCGCGCCGGGAGAGACGCCTGCGGCACCGCCGGCAGGAGACGTCCTGGCGATACCCGCCGTCCGCCGGCTGGCGCGCGAGCTGGGTGTCTCCATCGAGGCGGTGCACGGCAGCGGCGTGAATGGGCGGGTCACCGAAGCCGATGTGCGTGAGTACGCGAGCGGCTTGTCGGCGTCGAGCGCGTCGCCGCCAGCCGACGACAGCGAGGCTACCGTGCAGCGTCTTCCGCTCCGGGGTATCCGCCGGACGATCGCACGACGCTTGAAGACCGCGGTTGCCGAAGCGGCGCTGGCGACCCATATGGACGAGATTGATGTCAGCGCATTGTTGGAGCAGGTGCGCGCGCACTCTCACCCCGATGGCCATGTTGGAGCCTTCGCGTGGATCGTGAAAGCAACCGCGCTGGCGCTCCGCAAGCACCCACGGTTCAACGCCACGCTCGATAGCGTTCACGAGGAAGTCCTGGTCAACCCGCGCGTACATATCGGCATCGCCGTCGATACCGCCGACGGTTTGATGGTGCCGGTGGTTCGCTGTGCCGATGCGAAGAGCGTCGCCGAGATCGCGACCGAGGTCGAGCGGCTCGCGGCGGCGTGCCGCGGACGCGCCATCGAGATATCCACCTTGCGTGGCGGGACGTTCTCCATCTCCAACATCGGATCGCTCGGGGGATTGTTTGCGACCCCGATTCCCAACTATCCCGAGGTCGCAATTCTCGCGACCGGACGGATGGTCGAGCGTCTCGTACGTACCGGCGACGGCTCGATTGTCGGTCACATGCTGCTGCCGGTGTCGCTGACCTTCGATCATCGTGTGCTCGATGGCGCGGACGCGGCGCGTTTCGTCAATACGCTGGCGGAAATCGTGGCGCAGCCGGATCAACTCAGCAGCTAAGCCCCTGCGCCACGAAGTGTGGATGAGCTGCGCTCGCCCGTGCTGGCCGCTCGACGCCGCAAGCGTTTCCGCCATTCCGCCGTCGCCTCGACTCAGACAAGGAGCGCGGCCCCGATGACGCCGGCGGAGTCGCCGAGTTGATTGCGGAGGATCGGTGTGCGGATCTCGTCGTTGAACATGTATCCGGCGACGGCGTCGCGCCCGAGGGTATACAGCTCATCGATGTTGGACAGCCCCCCGCCGAGGACAATGACGTCGGGGTCGAGGATGTTGATGAGATTGGCGACGGCGCGGCCGAAGCGATCGAGGAAGGTCGCGAAGATCTCCTTGGCGCCGGCTTCCCCGGCCCGGAAAGCGTCGACAATTGCCGGCATCCGGCGCGCACTGCCGGTGAGGGCGGCGTACTGGGCCTCGATGGCAGGTCCGGCGATCAACGCTTCCACGCACCCGCGGTGCCCGCAGTAACACACCGGCCCGTGCACATCGATGCAGTGGTGCCCCCACTCACCGGCGATGTGTTGTGGCCCGGGTAGCAGCTCGCCGCGATGCACGATGCCACCGCCCACGCCCGTGCCCATGATGATGCCGAATACCAAAGGTGCCCCGCGGCCGGCACCGGCCACGGCCTCCGCCAGCGTGAACAGGTTGGCGTCGTTTTCGATGCGGACTTCCATGCCCAGGCGTGTCTCCAGGTCCTCGCGGAGATGGCGACCGTTGAGCGATTGGGTGTTGCTGTTCTTGAGGGTCCCGTCGCGGCTGGAGATCGCCCCCGGTGTGCCGATGCCAATGGCGGTACACTCGGGCGCCGCCCGGTGAAGCCGTGCGACGAGCAGCGCGATGCGTTCGATGATGTGCGCGTAGCCGCGGGCGCTCTCGGTCTCGATGCGCTCGCGCAGCAGCG
>CAZTDK010000672.1:0-4055 GCA_964611965.1 uncultured Binatia bacterium (SeqCode)
CGAAGAGATGGACCCAACCGCTCGCTCTGAGGAGCCGCCTTCTCTTGGCGGCGTCTCGAAGGGCGCTGGCTGGGGTCTGTATGGAGAGCCCGCGTACGACTCTCGACGCATTCGGCTCAGCAGTTGGGTAACCCCCGCGCGCATGTCAGCACCCGGCCAGAGCGTTGTTGATGGCGACGATCAGCTCGTCCATCGTGATCTCGCCATCGTGGTTCAGATCAGCCGAAGGACACGTCAGGGGAATGTCCCCGAGCGCGACATTCACGAGACTGATGATTTCATCGATCGTGACCTCGCCGTCGCCGTTGCAGTCGCCGGCGCACGCGATCACGATCGGAGTTGGCGTGGGCGTCCCAGGTGCCGGCGTCGACGTCGGCGTGACCACGACGCTGTCCACCTTCTGCGTAATGTTCGACGCCGCGTCGTAGGTATAGGAGATCGTCTCGAGCAGGTTGTCGGAGAGATCGCTGCGCGTCATCGTCGACAGGCGCATCAGCCCGTCGTAGGTGTAGGCGTTCTGAAAGTTGCTGTCCGTCGACGTGTCGAGCTGCGAGGTCGAGGCTTCGGACACCAGGTTGTCGAACTGATCGTAACTGTAGCTGGTGCCGAGGATGAGCGCGCCCACCGCGTTGATGCTCTGCACCGAGCACTGGCGGCCGAAGGCGTCGTAGAGGTAGGTGGTCGTGTAGACCGGCGTGCCGCCGTCGGTGAGACAGCTGCCGCCGGTGCACAGCATCGTCGTCTTGGTGGCGCCGGCGTACCCACCGGTCAACCCCGACTGCAGCGTCGGATCGCACGAGCCGGTGGTGTCGGCGGCAGTATAGTAGTCGGTGTCGAGGCACTTGGTCACGAATCCTCCGTTGCCGTCGGCGACGCCGTGACATGTGCTCTGGATGAAGCCGCGCCTGAATTGATCACTATCCGGCCAATAGACCGTGTACGTCAGCAACTGGTCGGGCGACGCCGTGAAGTTGTCGGCCGGCGATGCGGGACATGCGCTGCCGTTGAACGTCGCTTGCGCGTCGGCAAAGCAGACCGGCCGCTGATACGAGTCGTAGGCCCACCCCAACGAGCCGTCGTTCCACGTTGCGACGCCACCGTTCGAGTAGGTCTTCGACTGCACCGCGCCGAAGCGCGTGTAGGTGTACGTAATGGAATCGGCCGGTACATCGCCGGCGGTGGAGGCCGAGCAGCTTCCCGGGTTGCTGAAGTGGGTGACACTCAGCACGCTGCCGGTGATGGCATCGTAGGTGAAATTCTCGCCTTCGACGCCGCTGATCAGGCTCGGGTAGCAGTAGCGCGCCATGCGATCCATGGTGTCGTAGAAGTACTGGTGCACCAGGCCGTCGTAGTTGGTGCGCTGGCTCACCAGGCGGATCGGCGTGTAGGCGTAGTTCTCGGCCAACGTGACGCCGCCGCTTTGACTGAGCTTGTTGGTTTCGCTCAACGTCTCGGCGATGTTGTTGTAGGCGTAGGTGTCTGAGCTGAACGTCGTGGAGATGTTGTTCGCGTCGGTGACCGTGAGTCCCATGGTCAGAGGCAGGCCTTGCAGGTCGCGCGACCACGACGAGCTGGCCGTCAGTGGCGTCGTGCCGCCGTTGGCGTTCGTCGTCGTCATGCTGTAGCCGTAGATCAGCGAGTCGGCTGAGTACGTGGGCACACCGCCGACCGACAAGATCGAGGCGCCCTGCTCAGTGCCGCTGCCAGTGGCGCTACTCGAATGTTCCAGGCCGCTGCCGTCGTGCAACGAGTACGAGTAGTAGCCGTTACCGCTGCAGGTGGCGCTGGCGGTGCTGGTCGCCAGCGTCGGACAGCTGGCGCCGTTCGTGTAGGTCGTCGTCCCCCCGACCAGTGGGCAATCGGTGGTGGCGGTCTCCATCTGGCCGTCGTCGTATGCCAATAGCTCCCGCTGCGTGCCGTTGCTGAGCCGGAGCACCTGTTGCGCAATGTCGTCGCGCGCAAACTGCGTGGCCATGCCGCGCGGCGCGCACACCAGGCTGGGGCGCAACTTTTCGTCGTAGGCAACCGTCGAGGTGTAGATGAGCGGCGCGCTCACACCGATTTCGTCGGCGCTGCTCACTTCGAGCCCGAGACCGTTGTAGGTCCGCACCGAACGCGTCTGCAGCGTCGTGTAGCCGGCGCCGTCGACGCCACCGAGGTTGTCGCGCAGCTCGGCCACCCGTCCGAGGCCATCCTTGATCGTCGCTTGCAACACGCCGTCGGCGTAGCTGCTGTTCGCCTGGCCGGTGGACGGGTTGGTGCCGGCGTGCAGCATCTGCACGACGCAGCTGCGCACCGGTGTCTGATCGTCATAGGGACAGTTGGTCTGCGCCGTGGTGCCGGCGGGACAGGTCTGCGTTTGCCCGTCCTGCGCCAACGGGCATTGGTAGTAGTAGCCGTACGCGACGTACGTGCCGTTCGGATAGGTGACCTGGGTGGTCAGGCCGTTGCCGTCGTGCTGATACGTGGTGAGGTTGCCGTTGGCGTCCGTCTTCGACAGCGGGAAATCGTTGAGCGTGCACTCGCGCGATTGCGTGGTGTTGCCCTGTGCGTCGGTGAGCACGGTCTGCAGCACGCTGGAGCCGGCACAGCTTTCCTCACCCGCCTGCGTGGCGGTGAGCGTGTAGGCGAGCGTGTCGGAGGTGCTGCTGACGCCGGCCGGCGGCGAGGCGCTGTTCCACTGCGTCGTCCGATTCAGCACCCGCCCGTGACTGTCGTAGGTGAAGCTGGTCACCTTGGGCGGCGCGACGCTCTGATCCCACCCGGGCGAGTTGCACTGGTCGACGTCTCCCACGAACGCCGGCACCGACGCCGTCGTCGGCAAAAGCCCCGTGGAGGCCTGGCTGATGGCGCGGCCGTCGCCGGTGAGCGTGCTGCAGGTGAGATGGACGAGGAGCGGGTCGGTCGTCGCGCCGACACTGCCGAACTGATTGACGCCCGGCAGTTGCGGCTCGGCGTAGCTGAAGGTCTGATGGCCGACCATGAGGCCGTAGTGGCCCGACCCGGAGCCCAGCGGCAGGTAGTTGGTGCTCGGGTTCACGGTGCTGGGCGTGTCGTACTCCATGTAGTCGTCGACCACGAGTGTCAGCGGCGTATAGTTCAGCCGCGTCGGCCGATCGCAGCTGGTCACCACGGCCGAGGCGCTGGTACCGAAATACTGCTGGCTGTGAATCAGCTCGCCGAAGCTGTCGTACGACCGCACCACCGTCGACACGCGCGCATTGCCGTTCTCGGCGGCGAAGTTCACCGGGTACACACAGCTCCCCATGATGATCGCCGACTGATAGTTCGCCGGGAGCTGAGTGTACGACCAGCCGCCCATGTCGCAGTTGGTGTCTGGCGTCTGCGCGGTGACCTGGTAGCAGTACGACGTCTGCTTGCTGAGTGCCGTACCGCCATCGCTGGTGCCCACCCAGATCGTCGCTTCGGTCTGCAGGTGCAGAGAGTTGTAGTCGTTCTCGACCTGGTAGGCGGTCGTGCCGTCGGTGTTCAGGCGGCCGACCACCGTCGAGTATGTAAAGGTGGAGTCGTTCGATGCCATCAGCCCGTCGGCACCCGGATCGATCTGGTTGTTCGTGTAGGGCGAGTACAGAGGGAAGCCGGTGTAATTGTTGATCAGGCTGGTGGGGCTCGCACCGACCGTATATTGCGAGGTGAGGTAGTCGGAGCCGCTGCCCGACGGGCATGGGGTGCCGCTCGAATTGTTCGGGCAGTCAATGAACTGCGCCACGACCGGCCAGGTCGTGGAGTTGCCGTCGGCTAGGCACGAGCCGGTGGACGGTTGCGTGCACACGCTGATGCATTGGTATTGCACAGTCGACATGCCGCCCGCCGCCGAGGACATGTTTTGCAACAGCGACGCGCCGTGCTCGCACGGGCTGGTGGCCCACTGCAGCGCCGTCACCATGCCCATCGAGTCGGTGATCTGCGTGATCGTGTACGCATCGGGCGCGACGAACGATGCGGTGCGCCCGTCGGGCATGGTGAACGTCACCTGCCCCACCTGGCAACCGACGCCGTCGGTGCAATAGCTGATGCTGGTCGTATGACCCCAC
>CAZTDK010000673.1:0-4051 GCA_964611965.1 uncultured Binatia bacterium (SeqCode)
CCGCGCTATTTCGTGCCGGTCCACGGCGAGTACCGTCACCTCGTGAGTCACCGCGCCGTGGCGCAGTCCGTCGGCATGGCGGCGGAGGCCACCTTCCTGATCGAGGACGGCAACGTCTTGCAATTCGATGCGCAGGCAGCGCGCGTCACCGAGCCGGTGCAAGCCGGACGCGTCTTTGTCGACGGCAAAGGGATCGGCGACGTCGAGGATATCGTGCTGCGCGACCGGCGGCACCTGTCTTCGGACGGGTTGGTGTTGGCGATCCTGTCCATCGATCAGCACAGCGGCGAGATCATTTCCGGGCCGGACCTCGTCACCCGGGGGTTCATTCCGGAAGAAGGCGGGCAGGCATACTTGGAGCGCGCCAAAGCGGTGGTGAGCGAAGCGCTGCAGCAGATTACTGCCGAGTCACGCACCGACTCGATGGAAGTCAAGGAAGAGGTCCGCAAGGCGTTGAAACGGTTCTTTGCCAAGACGCTCGAGCGGCGGCCGGTCATCGTACCGTTCGTCATGGAGATGTAGCGTGGCGCGAAAGGAAATAGCCGCCAAGGTCCTTCAGGAGACGAAGGCGGTTGAAGAAGGCGAGGCGTCGCAGCTGCTCAACGAGGTCGCCGGCGTCGTGACGGTCGCGGTGGCGTTGTTTACCCTTGCCAGCTTCCTGTCGTTCCATCTCGGCGACGGGCGGCTCGGTGGTCCGGTCGGCTATGGGCTATCGAGCGGCCTGATGCAGGCGTTCGGACTGGCGGTCTATCTGTTTCCGTTGCTGCTGGCGGCTCTCGGGGCGCGGTTGTTTCGCTCCGGGCTCGATGAGCTCCCGGTGACGCGCGTGCTTGCCATGCTCACGCTGTTGCTGAGCTGCTCGGTCCTGCTTGCTCTCCTGCTGCACGATAGCCCGATCGTACGCGCCGGCGGGTGGTGTGGCGGGTTCGCCGCCACCCTGCTCCGCGACGCCTGTGGCGCGCTCGGAGCGTTTGTGATCACCGGCGTGCTCTTCGTGCTGGCGACGATGTTTGCGACCGGGATGTCGTTGCGCACCGGTGCCACCAAGGTTGCCGGCAACGCCCGCGGCGCGCGCGCGCGCTGGCGAGCGCGCCGCGAGCGCGCCGCCGAGCTCCCGCCCGAGCTCATGAACCGCAAACGCGCGGCCAGCCGGGAAGGGACGGGACCACTCATCGTCTTGAGTGAGGTTGCCGCGGCGCTCCCGGAGAAGAAGGCCAAGAGCGTTGCCACGCAAGATCCCTTGCCGTTCCTCTCCCAAGGGGAGTATACGCCGCCGCCGCTCAGCCTGCTCGATCCGCCGCTCCACGCCGTGGTGCGGGTCGACGAAGAGGCGCTCCGCCGCAGTTCGGAGATCCTCGAAGCCAAGCTCGCCAACTTCGGGATTGAAGGCAAGGTGGTTGCGGTGCGGCCGGGACCGGTGATCACCACGTTCGAGATCGAACCGGCCCCGGGTATCAAGGTGAACCGCATCGTGACCCTGCAGGATGATCTCGCCATGGCGCTGCGCGCGCTCAGCGTGCGCATCCTTGCCCCCGTGCCGGGGAAGGCCGTCGTTGGCATCGAAGTCGCCAACAGCAAGCGCGAGCAAGTGTACTTGAAAGAGATCGTCGAAAACGACTCGTACGCGCAGTCGGCGTCGTCGCTCACCCTGGCGCTCGGTAAGGACAGCGCCGGCAATCCCGTGGCCGCCGATTTAGCGCGCATGCCGCACTTGCTGCTCGCCGGCGCCACCGGCACGGGCAAGTCGGTGTCGCTCAACGCCATGATCATGAGCATTCTCTGCAAGTCGGCGCCGCGCGATGTGCGTTTCGTCATGATCGACCTGAAGATGCTCGAGCTGTCGCTGTACGACGATCTGCCGCATCTCCTGGTGCCGGTGGTGACCGACGCCAAGAAGGCGGTGGTGGTGCTCAAGAACCTGGTCGAGCAGATGGACCAGCGGTACCGCGTGCTCAAGGAGAAAGGTGTCCGCAGCGTCGACGCATACAACCGGTTGGTGGAGCTCGAAGGCGGCGGCAGTGAGGCTGGCGTCATCGAGTTGAAGGACGTCGTCGAGGAGGGGCCCGTCGCGGTGCCGCTTTCCACGGCCGTGCACCACGAGCACTTGCCGAAGGTGGTGATCATCATCGACGAGTTGGCGGATCTCATGATGACCGCCGGCCGCAACGTCGAGGAACCGATCACCCGCCTGGCACAGAAGGCCCGCGCCGCCGGTATCCACTTGATCCTGGCGACGCAGCGCCCATCGGTCGACGTCATTACCGGCCTGATCAAGGCGAATTTCCCGGCGCGAATTTCGTTCCAGGTGACGGCACGCGTCGACTCGCGGACCATCCTCGATTGTATCGGCGCCGAACGCCTCCTGGGCGGCGGCGACATGCTCTACTTGCCGGCCGGCACGGCGCGCGTGCAGCGCTTGCACGGGGCATTTGTGTCCGAGGCGGAGATTCGCAAGGTTACAACCTGGGCGAAGCAGCAGGCCAAACCGCAATATGTGATGGAGCTGCTCGAGGGCGGCGACGACGAAACCGACGGCAGTCCCGACGAAGAGTACGACGACGAGATGTACGATCAGGCCGTGCGCCTGGTCACCGAAAGCCGGCAAGCCTCAATTTCCTGGGTGCAGCGCAAGCTGCGCGTCGGGTACAACCGCGCCGCACGCATGATCGAGCGCATGGAACGCGAAGGGGTCGTCAGCACCAGCGAGAACGGCCGCCCGCGCGAGGTGCTCGCGCAGCGCATCGATGACTGATGACGGAGGGCGTGTGGACTTGAGGGCGTGTGGGCTTGGGGGGGGATGGACATCGCGGCTGGTCTGGCTCTGCGGAGTCGTGGTGTCATTGGCACTCACCTGCGCCGCGGCGCGGGCATCCCTCGATGCCGCTGCGGTCGCGCGCAAGGTGCAGGCACGCTACGACGAGACGCACGACTTTACTGCCGACGTCACCCAGGAGATGACCGTTGCCAGCTTGGGCAAAGCGGTGACCTCACACGGGACGATCGTGTTCAAGAAGCCGGGGAAGTTGCGTTTGGAGCTGACGGACGACGAGCCGCAAACGGTGGTCGCCGACGGGACGACCCTGTGGCTCTATCAACCGAAAGAGCAGCAGGTCATGAAAGCGCCGTTCGAAGCGGCGTTCCGTTCGACGACCCCCATCTCATTTCTCACCGGCGTCGGGCGCATCAATGACGACTTCGAGGTCCAGCTCCCGGACGGCGCGGCTGCAGCTGACACGGCGCTCGCGGAGATCGTGTTGATCCTGACGCCGCGACGTGCGACCAGCGACGTCGGCCAGTTGCGACTGACGGTCGCCTCCGACACCTTCGATATCCGCGGCGCCGAGGTGCACGACCCGCTCGGAAACATCAGCCGCCTGCGCTTTGACCACCTCCACCGAAACAGCGGCGTCGCCGACGACCAGTTCGTCTTTCACGTGCCGCCAGGCGTCGATGTCATCAGCGCGCCCATCGGCCAATGAGAGGACACGGCCATGCCATCATTCGATGTGGTCTCCCAGGTTGATCCGCAAGAGATCGATAACGCGCTGAACCAGACCCGCAAAGAAGTTGTCCAGCGCTACGACTTCAAGGGCAGCAAGACCGCCATCCGCCAGGAAGGTGACGACATCCATATCGTCTCCGACGACGACCATAAGGTGAAAGCCGTCGTCGACGTGTTGCAGTCGAAGCTGGTCCGGCGTGGCGTGTCCCTGAAGTCGCTGGTCTACGGTACGATCGAGCCGGCCGCCGGCGGCTTGGCGAAGCAAACCATCACCGTGCAGCAGGGCATCGACACCGACAAGGCGAAGGCCATCGTCAAGTTGATCAAGGACCACAAACTCAAGGTGCAGGCCCAGATCCAAGCCGACCAGGTGCGCGTCACCGGCAAGAAACGCGATGACCTGCAAACCGCGATTCAATTACTCAAGCAGCAAGACCTCGACCTGCCTCTACAATTCATTAATTTCCGCGACTAGCAGCCTGTCGGACTTGGCAGCGCAGCGACCAATCCTGTCCTGAGGCTCCCCGAAGGGGGGAGCGGGCCATAGAA
>CAZTDK010000674.1:0-4043 GCA_964611965.1 uncultured Binatia bacterium (SeqCode)
GCGAAGAGTCGGCAGACCGTCACCGCTCTCGAACTCTTCGATCGCGCCCTGGTGCTTAACAACTGGCCACTCTATGAAGCAGCGCTTCAGCTGATTGCCGGACGTGAGCGCGCGTCGTTCAGCGATCCACGATAGCAGCGAAGTTTGGAGCGCCCGACTTGGATCATGGGTACCACCATGCCGATTGCGGAGTCGGCAGAAAACACCTTCGGTTTACCTGCTTACAGGGAGGCAACGCTCAGCCCTTCAACCTCGAACCCCATTGCCGCGATCATGTCATGCGCCGCATCGGCTGCTTGGCCGGGCGTGGTCAAGTAGCCCTCGACAAAGATCGAGTTCGCCGCAAACAAGGCAAGCGGTTGGAACCAGCCGAGATTGAGCTCGCGGCCGCCGGCAACTCGGATTTCGCTTTCCGGATTGGTCAAGCGCATCAGGCAGAGCGCGCGCAAGCAACGCCCAGGCGTCAGATGATCGAGATCATCGAAGGGTGTCCCATCGATGGGAATCAGAAAGTTCAGCGGCAGCGAGTCGACCCGCAGCTCACGGAGTGCAAACGCCAAGTCGATGATGTCCGCATCGCTCTCGCCCATGCCGATGATTCCACCGCAGCATGTGGACATGCCGGCACGTTGCACGTTGCGCACCGTGCGAATCCGATCCCCGTATGTGTGGGTGGTGCACACCTCCGGATGGTGGCGTGCGCTGGTATTGAGGTTGTGATTCACCCAACCGACGCCGGCGGTCTTTAGCGTGTGAGCTTGCTCCTCCTCCATGATACCCAGAGAGACGCAGAGCTCGAGCTGTGGAAACTCGGCACTAATGGCGCGCGCCGCCGCTGTGAAGCGGTCGATGTCCGTAGCGCCGGGGCCACGCCCGCTAGTGACCATACAGTACCGCTTCGCGCCGGAAGCTACGGCGCGGCGAGCACCGGCCAGCAATTCCGGCACCGAATCCAACCGGTACCGTGGAATCGCAGCCTCGGAAATCGCCGATTGCGAACAGTAGTGACAGTCCTCGGGACACAGTCCACTGCGTGCGTTGCGGAGTTGGCAGATCTTGACGCGACGCCCGCAGTAGCGCTCCCGTATGCGAAATACGGCACGCAGCAGTGCTGGAAGGTCTTCATCGGAGCTTTGTAGAACCGCCGCCGCCGCGTCACGCGTGATGCTGTCCCCGGCGAGAACTCGCTCGGCAAGGGCGTCGAAGTCGATTATCCCCGGTTCGGTCAGAACACCCTCTTGCATGGTTGCAAGCAGGTACCAGCATGCCCTCTTGGCCGCAAGGCCCTTGCCTGGTGACGTCGCCGCCGCGAGAACGCCAGAAAATTCTTGCACGCTTCACAGAAACGGGCTAAACCAACACCGCCTCGGCTCCCGCTTCAGGCGTCTACTATAGTCCGACGATGTGCTTCATGGACATGGACCGCAGCGGGACGCGTGGTCAGGCCCTTGGAGTGGAAAACCTGTGGACTACGCGTGCCGCACGAGTATAAGTGCACGAAATATAAAGCTCAATTTCGTTGCCAACACCTGTGGATGATTCTGTGGATGAGTTCCATGGAGCAGGCCTGGAAGCGATCGCTGGATATCCTGCGGGATCGGGTTGATGCGGCCGATTATGAGACGTTCATCCGCAGGCTCAGGCCGGTTGCCGCCAAGGATCGCAATCTACTCGTCGAGGCACCGAACAAGTTGGCCATCGACCTCATCAGTGACCGATATCTGTCGCTGATCGAGGAGGTATTGGCACAGACCGCCGGTGCACCTATCCGCGTGCTTCTGCAGCCTCCAACGGCCGCACAACAAGAACTCTTTCCGCTCTCGGTACCCACTGCAGACCGGAATGTGACACAGCGTGGTAGACGCCCGTCGAGCCTCATTCCCAAGTACACCTTCGACAACTTCGTCATCGGAGCGAGCAACCAATTCGCCCATGCCGCGTGCAAGGCCGTCGCCAATCTGCCCGGTGACCACTACAATCCGTTGTTCCTGTATGGTGGGGTAGGATTGGGCAAAACCCATCTCGTCAATGCCATCGGTCACCAAATTCTGGACCGCGACCCGGATCGGCGGGTCGCCTACATGTCATCCGAATCGTTCATGAACGAGTTGATCAATGCGCTGCGGCGTGACCGTATGGACGAGTTCAAGAGTCGTTTCCGCCGCGTCGATGCGCTTATCGTGGACGACGTCCAGTTCCTCGCCGGCCGCGAACGCACCCAGGAGGAATTTTTCCATACCTTCAACTCGCTTTACGAGACGCACCGGCAGATTGTGCTGACATCGGACAAGTTTCCGAAGGAGATCCCGGAGCTCGAAGAACGCCTGCGCAACCGCTTTGAATGGGGCCTGATTGCTGATATCCAGCCGCCGGACATGGAGACGCGGGTTGCCATTCTGGAAAAAAAGGCGGAGGGCGAACGCATCGATCTCCCGCAGAATGTAGCCCTTTTTCTGGCAACGAATATCGACTCCAACGTGCGCGAGCTCGAGGGATCGCTGACACGTCTCGGGGCGTTTGCCTCCCTGAACAAGTGCGAAATTACCGTCGATTTTGCGCGCCAGGTGCTGCAAAGCATCCTGCGTGAGAAGGAATCGACCATCACCATCGAATCGATCCAGAAAGCGGTCTGCGAGTTTTTCAGCGTCCGACCGGCCGAGCTACGCTCGAAGAAGCGTACGCGCGCCGTGGCCGTGCCGCGGCAGGTGGCTATGTATCTCTGTCGGCGCTATACCGACGCGTCGTTCCCAACCATCGGTGAGCGCTTCGGTGGACGCGATCACTCGACGGCCATCCATGCCACACAGGTCGTCGAACAGCGCATCAAGGATGATCCAACGTTCCGGGCCGCACTTGAGCGTCTGCAAAGAATGTTGGAAACTGGAGGATAGCGTGTGAATAACATGCGGAGAACCTGCGAGGAATGTGGGAGGCGATGGAGACGTACGTCACTACCTGGGCACTTATGCGTTTTATATCCGCGCCGGGTGGGACGCGCTGCGCCGCTCCTGGAGCGGATTTCAACATATCCACACCCCCTACTACTGCGACTAATTTCTTAAAAAATAAAGAATAAGAAAGTAGGTGCGGGAGGTATGGAATTTACCATCGAGCGGGATGAGTTGATGCAAGGCCTGTATCTGACTCAGGGCATTGTGGAGCGCCGGACAACGATACCCATCCTTGCCAACGTACTCCTCGAATCCAGTGCCGAAGCGGTCAGCATCGCGGCAACTGATCAGGAGATCGGTGTACGGCGCAAATGTGATGCAAAGGTCAAGAAAAAGGGCGCGCTAACCACGGGGGCGCGCAAACTCTACGAAATCGTGCGTGAGTGTCCGGCTGGACCGCTGGCGATCCGCTCACTCGAAAACAACTGGATCGAGGTTTCCGCCGGAAAGTCGCGCTTCAAGATTGTCGGGCTCGATCCCAAGGAATTTCCAGCCATGCCAAGCGCCACGCTGGAGCAGGATCCGAACACACTTACCATTCCCGCCGCGATGCTGCGCGAGGTGATCGAACGCACCCTGTTCGCAGTGTCAGTCGACGAAACGCGGATGAACCTCAGTGGCATCTACTTGGAACGCCCGCAAGCCGGTAAGCTGCGGGTCGTCGCCACCGATGGCCACCGCCTCAGCATGATCACCCGTACGGTCGAAGGGGCGAGCGCTGGGGGTGGAATCATTATTCCACGCAAGGGGGTCATCGAAATTTCGAAGGTGATGGAGACTGGCGACGAACCGGTGAGTCTGATACTCCAAGGCGGTGTGGCGCATGCCAGGCGCGGAGTAGTTGAGTTGTCAATGCGCTTGGTGGAAGGCGAGTTTCCGGATTATAAGCAAGTTGTCCCGCAGAAGTCGGAGCGCCACCTCTCGGTTGGCGTGGAAGCGATGTTGGCGGCGTTGCGACGGGTGTCGATCGTCTCCAGCGAGCGCACACGTGGAATCAAGCTGCAAGCTGACAATGGACGGCTCGAAATCTCTTCCATCAATCCAGATCTCGGTGAAGCGAGCGAAGAGTTGGCCATTGACTACGAGGGCGAC
>CAZTDK010000675.1:0-4040 GCA_964611965.1 uncultured Binatia bacterium (SeqCode)
GGATGGCGTCGAGAGAAATCGTTGCGGTCATTTCGAAGGACCTCTAGAAGACCTCCACCGGGCACGATCTCTATTAGACAAAGGAAGAAAGGGTCCCGGAGCGAGCAGCGATCAGGTGCTTCCGCCCGCCGCCGAGCCGCGTGTCGCGAGGTACCACTCGGCCCAGCGCAGGTCGTCGGGTGTGGTAATCTTTAGATTGGTCGGCTCACCCGGAATGATGCGAACGGTCGCTCCGAGACGCTCAACCAATGCAGCATCGTCGGTTGCCACGACACGGTCGCGACGGGCTTGCATGTAGGCGCTTTGCAAGATCGTCGTGTGGAACGCTTGCGGTGTCTGTGCCAACCAGATGCGTTGGCGATCCAAGGTGTGCATGATGGCGTGATCTTCCACTACCTTCACGGTGTCACGCACCGGTACCGCAACAATGGCAGCCCCGTGGGTCACGGCCGCGCTCGCACACGCGGCGACAATCGCCGGCGAGACGAAGGGACGCGCCGCGTCGTGTACCATAACCACGTCGGTGCGCACATCCAGCGCAGCCAACCCGGCCGCAACCGAGTCCTGGCGTTCCGCCCCACCACGAGCGACCTGGATTGCAACCGGCCACGGACCGTACCGCTCCACCACCGCCCGTGCTTGTGCCACATGATCCGCGCCCACGACCAAGATTACAGCGCTGACGCCAGCGAGGTGCGTCAGGGTGCGAAGCGGATGGACCACCATCGGTATCCCGCCGAGCGGAACAAAGGCCTTGGGCGTACCACCACCCAGCCGCGCTCCCTGCCCTGCGGCAACGACGATCACTGAGCTGTGCATCGGGATTCCGACTGCCGGACAGCGCCGGCAGTCGGACAGACCTTGCTAGTGAGCGAAGATATCGCTCAGTTCTTCCATGATCTTTTCCTCCGGGTGCGAGCGCGCAATCGATAGCTCCTTCACCAAGAGGTTGCGAGCGGTATCAAGCATCTTGCGCTCGCCGAATGAAAGCTCCTTGTCACACTTGAGTACACAGAGATCACGCAGGACTGCCGCAATCTCCAGAACTGATCCGGTTTTGATCTTCTCCGTGTACTCGCGATACCGGCGGTTCCACGTTTGTTGGTCGATTTCCACCCGACGTTCGCGCAGGATCTTGTAGACCTTGGACACCATGTCCTTACCGATAATGCGCCGCAGCCCGACGGAGGCCACGTTCTCCGTCGGAATCATGATGGTCATGTCGTTCTCCAGGATCCGAAGCATGTAGAATGTCTTCTCGGTCCCTGATATGACCTTCGCCTGAACGCTTTGGATAACGCCAACCCCGTGAGCCGGGTAGACGACCTTCTCTCCAACCTTAAACATCGTCCGTTCCTCCCTGGCTCCGAAATAGGATCATTATTCCACGTCCGCCGAGAATCGTCAAATTAACTTTCCTGTAACAGTGCGAGGAAGCGGCGCCTTCCGGTTCTAGTCGGATGGTGCCGTTCGTCACTTTCGCATCCGGCGGGAGCCCAAGAAGCGGGCGAAACATCTACTTGATATAATTGAAAAAATAGACGGTTATACGGACACTTCCGGGACCCAGATCGGCGCAATCACTGGGGGGTTACAAAGCGCTCGAGCCAGCCCACCCGACCTTACCCCTCCCGCGCCAGCGGAGAGAATCACAAGTCGATCCAGCACGCATGCGAAAAAACATTTGGCGGGCACCGGCTACCACTTGCGTGGTTTGCCGGAGAATACGCAGGCACAAATAGACTGGCACGAGCCTTGCGGTATGCGGGCTCGGGAGGTTCGGCAATGAACGCGCTACGTCTGACTCTGGTGTCCGCGCTCGTCTGGATGTTCTTGGGTCTACACAATCCAAGCGATGCCCGCGCAGGTACTGGGGTGCCAGCAACTGACCACACCCTCACGGGCGAGTTGGTGATCACGGACGCCATCGGAGACCAATTTCGAATCGTGCGGCACCGTGGCACCTATACCGCACCTACCGGAACGTCTCTCAGGGCATTGGATGGGAAGCCGGTGAGGGTCGACATCGACAGCAGCGGTTTGGCGCTACGGGTCCACGAGATCCCGATTCATATCGAACCCATCACCCACAGCTTCGACCTAATTTCAGGCGAGTTGCTGGTGCGTGATCCTGCCGCGCGAACAGTTGCCATCGCTGGCGACGACGTCATCTACACCGCGCCTGCGGCGGTGGACATCACGCAGCATGCCGGTCGCCTGGTCGAAATCCGGGTCGATGACAGCGGCCGGGTCACGGGTATCGGTCCGGCCGCGCACGCGGTCAACTCAGCCTTACAGTCCTCTCGTCAGTGCGTGCTGAGCGACGCCAGCATCGCTCACGGCCTTTCAATTTGCCGCCACGGCACAACCTTTCGTTGCACGGACGGCGAGTGGGTGAACACCGGAGCAGCCTGCAGCTAGCGAGACACGCCCACGGGAGAGGAAAGAAATGGGAAACCGGGAACAGGAAACCGGGAACTCCAAACCGGCCCATTGAGGTTGGGTTCAGTACCTGAGCTTTTCCTGCTGGTCGTGATGCGTGCGTCGCACCGTGAATGCCAGGATGGTATATTGCGTTGAAGCTTGCATTCAAAATCATGACACCTACGCACCGGCGGCTGTCCATTGCCTTTGGCCTCTCAGCGGCGATAGTGGTGTGGGCGCATCGTTCGCCAGCCATGCCGAGCAGCGGGCAGACCACCTTTGCGCACGCGTCGGCGACGGAGCGCTCCGCACTCGTCCTGATCTACAACAAGCAGAACCCGCGCTGGGAAGCGCCCGGGCGTGGGCCGCGTAAGCAGTTCACCAAGCCGCTCAAGCCGGCGCATCTCCCGCCGGAAAGTCTGCCTCCGCATCGGCACGCGGGGCGCGGCAGCAAAGCATTGAACCGTTTCGTTGTCCT
Source organism: uncultured Binatia bacterium (SeqCode) (assembly GCA_964611965.1). GTDB lineage: Bacteria > Desulfobacterota > Binatia > HRBIN30 > HRBIN30 > CAZTDK01. The sequence continues at coordinate 2,903 of CAZTDK010000675.1, forward strand.
TGCCCTGGCCGCTGTCGTCATCACAGCAGTGGCCGCCGAGTGGCTCGCGGCGAGTCTCCACCTGCCGGCCGCGTGGATTGCTGTGCTTGGAGGCCTGATCCTTGGACCTGTCACCGGTCTCCTCGATCCCGCGGCGATGCTCGGCAACGTTTGGCTCCCGTTGGTCGCGCTGTTCCTCGCCGTCTTGCTGTTTCACGACCTTCTCCGTACCCGCATCATTCCGGTCGGCAATCTCGGGAGCGTGATCGCACGCTTGGTGGTTGTTGACACGCTGTTCATCGGCGCGGGGACTGTCGCGATCGCGACCATCATGGGCCTTGCTCCCGCGTCGGCGGCTTTGCTGGCCGCTATCCTGGTGATGGCACAGCGCGTGCCGGGGACGGTGTCCGACGCGGAGTCGGCGACCTTGTTGAAATGGGAGGGCATCTTCCTCGAGACGGTGGGGATCGTCGTTGCCCTCGTCATTTCCGAGGTAGCCCTGGCCGCCCGGCTGCACCGCGATTCCGGCCCAGCCATGGTGAGCCTGGCGACGACAATGGTGGTCGGTGGTCTCACCGGGGTGGGGCTAGGCTACATGTTGTTGCAGCTGCGGCGGCGCGGATGGATTGCGGAACCGGCGCGCCAGCCACTGTTGCTGGCGGCGGTCGTGACCACGTTTGCGCTTCCCAACGTCGTGCACGACGGGTGCGGGTTCTTTGCCGTCCTGGCACTCGGCCTCTCCCTCGCGAATCCGCGGGAGGCGACCCTGGTAAGCACCAGCGGCGACCTCAGCGTGCCGCCAGCGCTCACCACCGGCCTCCTCACCATGCTCGCGGCCAGTGTCCGGCTCGACACGATGATGCCGATCGATACGGCCGGTCTCTTATCGCTGGTGACGTTGGCGTTCGCCGCGCGCGCCGCCATCTGGCGCGCCCGGCTGTCGTGGCGCGAGCAGCTGGCACTCACCCCGGGGACCGCGACAACGGCGCTCGTCGTCGCCACCGCGACCGTATGTGCGTCACGTCTAGGTGAGTTCGGGATCACCCAAGCACAGCCGATCGTCACCTTCACCGTGCTGGTCATGTTCATCCGGCTTTCCCTGGCGAGCCTTGCGAGCGTCTTCGAAGCGCGCGGGTGGGGCGTCACGGCGGCGCGCCCC
>CAZTDK010000676.1:0-4036 GCA_964611965.1 uncultured Binatia bacterium (SeqCode)
GGTCGCCACATGGGGCGTGAGGAGGACAGTCGGCATATCCCACAGCGGGCTGTCGGCGGCGAGCGGCTCGTGAGCCGCGACGTCGAGCATGGCTCCGGCGATCCGGTGCTCGCGAAATGCGGCGATGAGCGCCGTTTCGTCGACGACGGTGCCGCGGGCGACGTTGACCAGCAACGCGTGCGGAGGCAGCGCCGCCAGCTCGGCGCGACCGATCATCCCGCGCGTCTCAACGGTCTCGGCGACGGCAACGACGGCATAGTCACTGGCGGCAAGCAACTCGGGCAGCTGCGTCCGGGCGAGCAGGCGATCGATGTCTGGAATCTGCCGGCCGCGCGGATCGGACCGGCCGAGCCCAAGCACGCGCATCCCAAAGGCGTGTCCAAGCTTCGCAACCGCCGCGCCGATGGCTCCCACGCCGACGATGCCAAGGGTGCGGCCCGCGAGCGTGGTGACCCGGGACATCTTCCACACGTGGGCGCGCTGCTGCTGCTCGAAGATGGCGAGCCGCTTCGCAAAGTGCAAGATTCCGGCGAAGACGTGCTCGGCGATGACCGGAGCAAAATGACCGCCGACGGTCGTCAGGATGATATCGGATTCGAGCACGCCGGTGCCGCGCATATGGTCGATGCCGGTGGCCGGTGTGGCCACCCAATGGAGGCGCGGCGCCAAGCGTAGGAGATCCCGCGGGACGACGAATCCGAAGACGATGTCGGCCGTTCTCAATGCGGCGCGCAGCGCGTCGGAGATGACCTCCGGAGCTGGCGATAGGGTGCCGGCGCGGCGCGCCGAGACCTCATCCCACGAGCTGCGATAGTCGGCATGCACGACCTCAACATCGCCGCGGGCGCGAATCGGGTCGAAGGCGCGGTCGTGCGCCGCGACGTTCAGTGCAACGATGGTGAGCGGCATCGAGTGTCTACTGCTTCAAGAGCCGGCGGGCTGTCAATGCTGCGCAAGAGGGACCGGTGAGCCGCGCAGCACGCTGCGCCGCCGCAGGCTGGTGGCCTGCGCTCCCAACTTGGCGCTTCCTGGGAACGCGGCTCTCAGCTAGGCGTCTCCTGGGAGCGCGAGCTTCCAGGCCGCAGGACCGCCAGCAGCCGATCTACTGGTGATCGACGAGCAACTCGCGCACGGTATTCTCGAACGTATCGATATCGAGCGGCTTGACCAGATAAGCGTCGGCGCCACGGGCCTTGGCGTTGGCGATCGAGGCGGGATGGCTCTCGCCGGAGATCACGAGCACGGGGACCTGCGGTGACGTGCGCGGCGCCGGGAGAAAGCCGGGATCGGGTTGGCGTAGGCGGCGCAGCACTTCGAACCCATTCATTCCCGGCATGTAGAGATCCACCACCAACAGATCAAAGTGGTTGGCCGCGACCAACTCGGCAACGTCGGCTCCATCGTCGGCGCGGATCACCGCAATGCCGAGACCTTCGAGGGCACGTGAGAGTACGAAGCGCGTGCTGTCGTCATCGTCCACCACCAGTACAGTCTTGCCGCCCAGGTCGTTCGCCATGGTGTGATCCTGACTACCGCAAAAGGCAACTGCGGTGCCAGACGCGCGGCGACTTGCAGGCGCGGCAACGGTCGCGAAAGCGGTTCCCGGAGCGCTGGTTTTCACGGCGATGCCTGGGGACCGGGCAGCGGCTTGGTACGAAGCGGGCGGACCGGAGTGGGTGTCTGGCCCGATTGTCTTCCCCCTGCTAGGACCTGCGGTCGGGGTCTCTTCTATGGACCGCTCCCGCTGGTCGCTAGGCACTGCCAAGTCCGACAGGCTACTGACAGTTTGTCGGACTTGGAGCTGCATAGCGCGCCAACGGACCCGACCACCGAAGAGTTGCCGCTCGCAGCCCTGCCGAATTGAAGATGCGCCACGCTCGCTCGCCCGTTGACCGCCGCGCCGCCGCGATAGGATTGGTGACCGTTGTCGCCGCCAATCTGGTTTATCTGGCGGGGCTTCGAACGGTCCTCGACCCCATGATTTCGATGGATCCGTTCTATATCCAGATGGCGCGGCGTCCGTTGTCGAGCCTTCTCAGCGAGGTCCCGGCCTGGGGCCCACTGTATGCGGTATGGCTCAAACCTTTCGTCGCAGCGCTTGGGGACCCGCTCGCGGTCTACGTCGCCAATCTGTACGCCCTGTCGTTCGGCGTTTCAGTGATGCTCTACCTGTATCTGCTCGCCGTGTCGCGGCGCACCGAGGTCGCGGTGGTCGCGGCGCTCTTCTTTGTCGTGAGCGATTTCAACGTTCCGCTCTCCAGCAAGGTCAGCGGCTTCGCTTTGCTGGTGGTGCTGGCTGGCCTCACCTTCTCTGAGGCCGCGCCCGCCGGTGCGGCGCGTATGACGGTCGCGGCGGTGGGGATTCTGCTCGCTTCGTATGTGCGCCCCGAGTTCTATCCTGCGGCGCTCGGAATCTTCGTGGCGGCAACATGGCTTGCCTGCGGCGAGGTGCGCAAGTCGGGTCCGCAAGCGCTTCTTTGGCCAACAACCGGCCTGGTGTTCATTCTGGTCTCGGCGCTTTGGAGCGGTACGCCGCTGGGTGGCGCCGCGCACGACGGGGGGCGGCTGTTCATCGCGCTGCGTGAGCATTTCGCCTGGAATTGGAGCCGCTGGCACAACGAGCCGCCGGACTTTCTCGACATCTGGGGACGCGTCTTTGGAGGGGCGCCAACGGTCCTGCAAGCCGTTCTGAGGAGCCCTGCCGCGATCTTCCGCCATCTTGGCGACAACCTGTTGGGCACGGTCCGCTTCATGGTCGCAACCGCCTTCGCCCACTATCCGTTGCTGGCTCCGGCGACCAGTCCGGCGCTGGTAACAGCCGAGAATCTCTCCCTGTCAACGGCTGTCATCGGCAGCCTGGTTGTGGCTGCCAAGCGCCCCAGCACACGGCGCCAGCTGCTCGAGCGCTACGGCCACGCGCTGTTGGTCTACGCCGCCTTGGCAATGTGCTCCGTCGTCGCGGCGGTGGCGATTTTCCCGCTGCCGTACTACCTCCTCATGCCGGCGGTTCTCCTGATGCTGGCGGGAACGCTGGCGGCAACGCTCATCATCCCTGCACCTCCCGCGTGGTCGTTGCGTACCCAACTCCTCGCGGCTCTGCTGTGTCTGGCAGCTATGCCGAAGCCCTATGTTTTGCCGTCGGCGTATGTCGTCGAAGGGTCGCCCTTCAAGGCAAGCATTACGGCGACGCGCCCGATCACCGACACCATCGAGCTCGTCCGCTCATTGCACCTGCGCGAGCCCGTGCAGGTGCTGACCTTTGCGGACGGCGTCGGCGAAATGCTGGGACCGGGCTTTCGCGAGGTCAAGATCTGGCAGAAGGGGGCGCAGCCGTTGGCGGCGTTCATCAAGGAAAACAACGTCGGCATGATCATCAGCCTCGGCCCTGGTCAGGAAAGTGTCATGGTCAACGATCGCGAATGGAACCGCATGCGGAACGATCTACCCGCGGCCGGCTTTACTCGCTTCATCGTTCCCAACCATGAAGCGGTCGGGGTGTACGTCCGCACCGATCTGGTGCAGAAGGGTGGGGAGTAAAGCCACGCGCGTAGTAATCCTCCAAGACGAGAATAACCGCACCTGCGGACCGAGTCGCGACGGCAGCCCCCAGCGACCAATCCTGTCCTGAGGCTCCCCGAAGGGGGGAGCGGCCCCTAGAAAAGACGCCGGGCGCAGCCCCTATTTCGTGGGTTCGAAGTCGAGGGCGACCGAGTTGAGGCAGTAGCGCAGGCCGGTCGGTGGTGGACCGTCGGGGAACACGTGGCCAAGATGTGCGTCGCAGACGGCGCACAGCACCTCGGTCCGGCTCATGAACAAGCTGTTGTCTGCCTTGGTGGTGATGTTGTCCTCGGAGATCGGGGCACAGAAGCTCGGCCAGCCGGTGCCCGACTCGAACTTGGTGTCGGCGGCGAACAGCGGCGTGCCGCAGCAGACGCAACGATAGATTCCAGGCTCGTGATTGTTCCAGCACGCCCCGGTGAAGGCGCGTTCGGTGCCCTGCTGACGACACACGGCATACTGTTCCGGCGTCAGTTGC
>CAZTDK010000677.1:0-4034 GCA_964611965.1 uncultured Binatia bacterium (SeqCode)
GGTTTGGGGCATCGGCGCGGTCGCCGTGCCGATTGCGGTGCGCTCGACAGAGCAGGACGCCACCCAGCTACTGAGTCACTCGCGGGCGCGCGCGCTGCTGTGCGACCCGGCGCGCGCGCCGCGCGGGCGCGCCGCCGCGACGGCCGCGGGCGTGCCCGCCTTCGCCTGTGCGCCGACCGCGCCGCTCCGACCACGCGTCGTCCGCCGGGCTCCGAGCCGCGCCAAGCCACCATCACCGCGCCGTCCACAGCCAGACACCCTCGCCGTCCTGGCATACACCTCGGGCACCACCGGTGACCCCAAAGGCGCGCTGATCACCCACGCCAATCTGTTGTGGTCGGCGCTCGCGTGTGCGACGGCGCGCGGCGATCGCCCCGACAACGTCGCTGCATGTCTGAGCCCGCTGACGCATACGCCCGCGTTCGTCTCACACCTGCTTTGCCGCCTGCTGCTGGGGAGTAGCGCGGTGCTGTTCGAGAAGTTCGACGTCGGCGCGGTGCTCGATGCCGTGCAGCGCGCTGGCATTACCGATCTTCCCCTGGTCGCCGGCATGGTATTCGACGTTGTCGGGCTCAAGCAGATCCCGTACGCCGTGCGGCGCACGATTGAAAAAGTCTCCGTCGGCGGCGCCGCAACGCCGCTGAGCGCAAAGCGCGAGCTGGCACAGATCTTCGAGGGCGCGGAGATCATCGAGGCGTACGGCCAGTCGGAGTCGACCGATGGCGTCACGATGGCACGCGGCGACAGCATCTTCGAACGCCCCGGAACGGTCGGCACCATGAACCCCTACGTTCACGTCGCCGTGTCGCGCGCCGACGGGTCGCTGGCCGGCACCGGTGAGGACGGGGAGATCGTCATCAGCGGGCCGACCGTCATGCCGGGCTATTATCGTGATCCCGCAGCCACGGTCGCCACGATCCGCGACGGCTGGTTGCACAGCGGTGACCTCGGGCGGCAAGACGACGACGGCTATTTCTTCATTACCGGACGACTGAAGGACCTGATCATCAGTGGCGGGGAAAACGTCTCGCCAGTCGAAGTTGAAGCGGTCCTGCGCGCCCATCCCAACGTGGCCGACGTCGCGGTGATCGGCACGCCGCATCCGAAATGGGGCGAGCAAGTCACTGCGGTGGTCGTGCAGCGCAACGGCACACACCTCGACCGCACCGCGCTCGTCGAATTTGCCGGCAGGCGCCTGGCATCCTTCAAACGGCCGCGCCGCATCGAGTTCGTCGACTGCCTGCCGCGCAACGCGGCGAATAAGGTACAGACCAACCTGCTGAAGGAGCACTTCAGCGCTGCGCCCTCTCCCATTGGGAGAGGGCCGGGGTGAGGGCCCTAAGTATGGACAACCGAGGACCGCTCAAGGGCATTCGTGTCATCGACGTGAGCCACCAGGCCGCCGGGCCGTGGTGCACGACGCTGCTCGGCGACATGGGTGCCGAGGTATGGAAGATCGAGAAACCCGGCCGTGGCGATAGCATCCGCTACGCGCGCGGCGCCGACCCAACGATCGGCAGCTACAACTTCTGGGGACTCAACCGCAACAAGAAATCGGTGGGCGTCGACGTCAAGCATCCCGCCGGCGTCGCCCTCGTCAAGGAGATGATCTCCAGCGCCGATGTGCTGGTCGAGAATTTCCGGCCTGGCGTGATGGATCGCCTCGGCCTCGGCTACGATGAGCTCACGGTCCTCAACCCACGCCTGATCTTCGCCTCGATCACCGCCTTTGGCGCGTCCGGTCCAATGGCCAACGATCCGGGCATGGACCTCATCCTGCAGGCGACGGGCGGCATGATGGGACTCACCGGCTTCCCCGAGGGGCCTCCCGCGAAAGCGGCCGGCCCGGTGGCGGACATTTCCTCCGGTATCTACGCTGCCTACGCGATCGCTCTGGCCCTTTACCATCGCACCACCAGCGGCGTTGGCCAGCGCATCGATTTGAGTATGCTCGACGCGGTCATCACGCTGCTGGCCGACATCTCCACCGCGTATCTCAACACCGGCGACGACTACGCCAAGTTCGGCAACGGCCATCCCGACCTCGTGCCGTATCAAGCGTTTCGAGCACGCGATGGGTATTTCGTCGTTGCCTGCCTCACCAACGCGTTCTTCAAGCGGCTCTGTAAAGGTCTCGGGCGAGAGGACTTACTGAGCGACGCGAAGTTCGCCAGCAACGGCGCGCGCTGCAATCACCGCGACGAGGTCGTCGGCATCTTGCAGGAGATCTTTCTCACCAACACCTGCGCGCACTGGATCGCGCTGTGCCGCGAACACGACGTCCCCTCGTGCCGGGTCAACGGGCTCAAGGAATTGTTCGCCATGGAGCAGCTCAAGACCAGTGGTTCGATTGCCGATTGGCAGCATCCGACGCAAGGGGCTTTCCGCACCATGAACGTCCCCTTCCACATGAGCGCCACGCCAGGCGCCCTGCGCATCCCGCCGCCGCGGCTGGCTGAACACACCGACGAGGTGTTGCGCGGATTGGGAAAATCGGATGCGGAGATCGCACGGCTGAAAGCGGAAGGCACGTGTGAATGAGGACAGACGCTGCCGTGCTGCGACAAGCTCGGCCCGCCGGCTGCCCTCTCCCGCGCATCTCTTCAGCGAGGGAGAGGACCCCCGTCGCTTCGCCGCGGCACCCAAGACATTTTGCGGGGATTCTCTCGTGAGAAGCTGAGGTATCATGGAGGAGACGACGCTCTACAACGTCAGCGACTACATCGCCACCATCACACTCAACCGCCCCGCATCTCTCAACGCATTGCTTCCCGAGATGGGCGATCAGCTCACCGCGCTTGTCGAGCGCGCCGAGGCCGACGACGCCGTGCGGGTCATCGTGTTGACCGGCGCAGGACGTGCCTTCTCCGCCGGTGCCGACCTCAAGCTCATGGGTCGGGCGGATCGCCTGGGCCGCAGCGCCCTGGTAGGACGCCAGCGTACTCTTCATGGCGCGAGCGTGACCGAGCGCCTGCTGCGCCGCGAGAAGCCGCTGCTTGCGGCGGTGAATGGCGTGACCGCCGGCATGGCGTGCGCCTACGTCCTCGCCTGCGATTTTGCCATCGCCGCGGAGAGCGCGCGCTTCATCTTCAGCTTCATCAAGGTCGGCTTCGTTCCCGATTCGGGAACGACATACCTGCTCACCCATCATGTCGGTCTGGCGAACGCGCAGCGCCTCGCCCTCACCGGCGAACCGCTGTCCGCCAACGAGGCCTTACGCCTCGGACTCGTGACCGAGGTGGTGCCTGACGAGCGCTTGCCTGAGCGGGTGCGTGCGGTGGCCGCAACGATCGCGGCGCACAGCCCCAACGCCACGCGTCTGACGCGTGGTCTGTTGGCGCGCGCCGTATCCGGCGACTTCCGGCAGGCGACGGAAGCTGAGGCCTTGGCGCAAGGTATCCTCGGCGAAACCGCGGATCACCAGGAGGCGGTGCGCGCCTTTCTCGAGAAACGTCCCCCCGTCTTCACGGGCAAGTGATGCAGACCCTGGGGGCCTTCCTCGATCGACTGACGGCGCTGCACACTGACCGGGAGGCGGTCGCCGCGGCGCCACACGACCGTGTGACGGCGCGCATGCACTGGGTCGAGCTGCGCGCCGCGAGCCGGATCGCGGCAAAGAAACTGCTGCGCGCCGGCATCACCAAGGGCGCACGCGTCGGCCTGTTGTGCGCGAACCGCAGTGACTGGCTGCCGATCGCGTACGGCGCGCTGCGGCTCGGGGCTATCCTTGTTCCCTTTTCGACCCTCTGGAAGCGTGACGAAATAGCCTACGGACTGACCCACGCCGACGTCGATCTGCTCGTCACGCTGTCCGCATTCCTGAAGCACGACTACCTTGCCTGCCTCAACGATATCGTTCCCGAGCTGCGGAGCGTATCGCCGGGACGGCTCTTCTCACCCGCTGCGCCGGCGTTGCGGCGCGTCGTGCTGCTCGACGGGGATGCGGCCGGCACCGAGCGTTGGACCGCTCTGCGAGCCGACGTAGACGACGCCGTCCTCGACGCCATCGAGGCCTCCGTCACACCGGCCGACGC
>CAZTDK010000678.1:0-4032 GCA_964611965.1 uncultured Binatia bacterium (SeqCode)
GCCAGAAGCCGAAAAGACATGATGGTGGCGGCAGGCCTCTGTGCCTGCCGAATTGGGTTTCGAGACAGACCGACGGGGTACGACGATGACGAAATTGAAGACCATCTCATCACGCGATGTCCAGGTCGGCGACAAGCTCCCCGAAGTCGCCATTCCACTCACCACGACAATGATCGTCGCCGGCGCGTTGGCCTCGCATGACTTCACCTCGGTGCATCACGACAAAGCGGCGGCGCAGGCGCAAGGGATGCAAGACGTGTTCATGAACATCCTGACGACCAACGGTATGGTCGGGCGTTACGTCACCGATTGGGCCGGGCCGAACGCCGTGCTCAAGAAAGTTGCCATCAAGCTCGGCGCACCGAATTTCCCGGGCGACACGATGAAGATGACCGGCGTGGTCAAAAGCAAGGAAGCAGCGAGTGGTGTCGTCGACCTCGAAGTCGTCGGCAAGAACAGCTGGGGCAGTCACGTGACCGCGCAGGTCCGCGTGGCCCTGCCGGTGGAGAAGTGAGTATGCGGACGACGCTCAAGGACCAGGCCGCCATCGTCGGCATCGGGGCCACGGAGTTCTCGAAAAACTCCGGTCGCTCGGAGCTGCAACTTGCCGCCGAGGCGGTGCGCAACGCGCTCGACGACTGCGGCCTCAAGCCTGGTGACGTCGACGGCATGACGACGTTCACGCTCGACACCAGCGACGACATCGAAGTGGCGCGCGCCGTCGGCATCGGCGACCTGACGCTTTTCAGCCGCGTGCCGCACGGCGGTGGCGCCGCCACCGGCTTGCTGCATCAAGCGGCCATGGCCATTGCCACCGGTGTGGCGGAGGTCGTCGTCTGCTATCGCGCGCTCAACGGCCGTTCCGGCCAGCGCTACAGCGAAGGCGTCGGCGGCACCGTCACCACGTCCGACCTCATCCACTGGGGCTGGTACATTCCGTACGGTCTGCTCACGCCGGCGAGCTGGGTGGCGATGTTCACGCAGCGCTACATGCACGAGTACGGACTCACCACCCGCGATCTCGCGCAAGTCGCGGTCTCGACGCGCAAGCACGCGGTGACCAATCCGAACGCGTTCTTCTACGGCAAGCCGCTGACCATCGAGGAGCACCAGAGCTCACGCTGGATCGTCGAGCCGTTGCATCTCTTCGACTGCTGTCAGGAAACCGATGGCGGGTGCGCCGTGGTGGTCACCACTCCCGAGCGGGCACGCGATCTCAAGCAGCCGCCAGCCATGATCCGCGGCGTCGCGCAAGCCGCCGGTGCCGAGCAGGAAGTGATGACCAGCTTCTATCGCCCGGACATCGCCGCCCTGCCGGAGATGGATCTGGTGGCGAAGCAGGTGTACGCGCAGTCGGGGTTGGGACCGGACGATATCGATGCGGCGGTGATCTACGACGCCTTCTCTCCGATCATCCTGTGGCAGTTGGAATCCTTCGGCTTCTGCAAACCCGGCGAATCCAAGGACTTCATCAAGAACGGCAACCTAGAAGTCGGCGGACGGCTGCCGAGCAACACCCACGGCGGACAGCTGAGCGAGGCGTATATTCACGGCGTCAACGGCATCAACGAAGGCGTCCGCTTGATTCGCGGTACGTCTGTGAATCAGCCGCGGAAGTCGGATCACGTGCTGGTCACTTCAGGTGTCGGGATTCCGACCAGCGCGATGATTCTCGGCAAAGCGTAGGCCTGCGGCCGGCGTCTTTTCTATGGCCCGCTCCCCGTTGGGTCGCTGCGCGGTTCCAAGCCCAAGGACAATTGGACTGCGCGGCCGGTCCTTCACGCCGCAACGTTTTGCTGAAGGACAATCTCTCGCCCCGGCGCCACGGCCCGTAGGAGCTCATCGAGCTTCTCGACGCTCCGAACCGATGTGCCGCGTTCGTATCGCGCGTACGCATTGCGTGATTTCGCGCCGAGCCGCTGCGCCGCTTGGGCCAGCGAAAGACCGCTGCGGTGGCGCTGGCGTTGCAGCAACAGGCTCACCATTGTGCGTGCGTCGGGCGAGCTGACCTGGATTCGTCTCTGCCGACCGGGTGGACCTCGACCGAAAAGCCCTTGCGATTGACCAGGGTCACGAACCAGTCGGCGATCATGCCGAGTGCCTCCGTGCGGGTGCGTCCCTGGGTCATCGCATCGAATACGGGCACCTCGGCTAGCCAGAACTTCCCGTCATTGTAGACCTTGCCCTGAAAGCGCATCGTCAGACCTGCCTTCTGGCGCGGGCTAGAATTGCCGCCGCCAGCTTCTCGTTGATTTCTACGTGTCGAGGCACGGCCTCCTGGCGCTCTCCATTGGACCATACATCGTGTTTGCGTTCTGGTCTCGACCGAGACGGTCTCGGTCTCGAGGCGGAGCCGGCCGCGATCCAGCGGACGATTCGCATTGGCCAGACGTCAATCATTCTCCGGTGGGACTATCGCCGGTGGACGAAGTGGCAGCCGCCGCGAAATGAGCGCGTCCCGATTGTCGTTGATTCAATCGAGTTTCGTGGTTTGATGATCATGCTTTTCGTTGTAGGAAGGGAGACCGTGCGCCGCCACCAACTGCAATTGGGTAATGAACGCGACAGCTACCGAGCCGGTCACGGGTCTCTTGTGCGACCCTGGCGCGGTTGGCTGTGCGCTGCATTGCTCGCTGCGCTGATGGTACCTTCAGCCAATCCCGGGTTTGCCGCCGGGCATCCGGTTGTCGATGACAACGACCGCGTGGTGCTCCATGGCAACGTGCATCCGCACGCGCGCGCGGAGTTTGATGTTGGTGCCACGTCCGCCACGTTGCCGATGGATCGCATGATCCTGGCGCTTCAGCTGCGTCCCGAGAAACAGGCCGCGCTCGATCAATTGCTCGCCGAGCAACAGGACCCGCATTCTCCGAGCTATCGTCACTGGCTCACACCGGAAGAGTTCGGTGCGCAGTTCGGTCCGAGCGTTGAGGAGCTGGCAGTGGTAACCGACTGGCTGGCGGCGCATGGCTTCGTCGTCGAGGAAGTGGGGCAGGGCCGCACGTGGATCAACTTCACCGGCACGGTAGCGAATGTGGAAGGCGCGTTTCACACGCAGATCCGCAACTATGTTGTGAACGGCAAGCGGCGCCACGCTAATGCTTCTGATCCCGCGATTCCGCGCGGCCTGGCGCAGCTGGTGAGTGGCGTGGTCTCGCTCCACAACTTCCCTCGCAAGCCGATGCGCACGAACGCCGAGTCGGTTGCGCCAGCGGGGAATCAACCGCAGTACACTTCGGGCAACAGTCACTACATCTCACCCGGAGACTTCGCGATCATCTATAACCTCACGCCGCTCTATAGCGGCGGCATCGACGGCACGGGCGAGACGATCGCCATTGTCGGCCGCACGCACCCTTCTGCGACCAACTGGTCGACGTTCCGTACCTCGATGGCATTGCCGAGCAATCCGCCGCAGGTCGTGGTGAACGGCCCGGATCCCGGCGATCAGGGAAGCGACGAAGACGGCGAGGCCGATCTCGACGTCGAATGGTCGGGTGCCGTGGCGAAGCGGGCTACCATCAAGTTCGTCGTTTCCAAATCGACCGCTGCCACTGATGGTGTCGACCTCTCGGCGCAGTACATTGTGAACAACAATCTCGCCCCGGTCATGAGCACGAGCTTTGGGTCGTGCGAGTCGGCGATGGGCTCGACCGAGAACACCTTCTGGAACAACCTGTGGTCGCAGGCGGCGGCGCAGGGCATTACGGCATTCGTATCCACCGGCGACAGCGGCGCGTCGGGATGCGATGCCGGCAGCGACTCGACGGGCAGCGGACTGGCCGTCTCCGGCCTCGCCTCGACGCCGTACAACGTCGCGGTGGGTGGCACGCAGCTCAGCGAAGGCGCCGGCAGCTATTGGAATTCCGCGAACGGCACCGGTGGCACATCAGCCAAGAGTTACATTCCCGAAGTGGCCTGGAATGAGAGCGGCTCGGCGACCAGTTGTCCTTCCGGTGATACGTGCTCCGGCTTGTGGGCGACGAGCGGCGGCGCCTCGGCGATCTACGGCAAACCCGCGTGGCAGGTGTG